>NZ_JAQREK010000030.1:0-33352 GCF_028599265.1 Pseudoalteromonas sp. Angola-4
CGTTTTGGACCCACCTGACCCCATGCCGAACTCAGTAGTGAAACGAAACAGCGCCGATGATAGTGTAGCATTTGCTATGTGAAAGTAGGACATTGCCAGGCTCCAAATAAGAGAAACCCGTTACAGCAATGTGACGGGTTTTTTGCTGTCTGGAGTTTAGTAAATAACCAGGCCCATTGAGCAATTAATACTCACTTTTAAACCTATCATGTAGGTCGGGCGAGCGTAGCGACTCCCGACGCAATGATAATGTCGCATTTGCTATGTGACTCTCTACCGCTGTGGGCACTACGACATTGCCAGGCTCCAAATAAAAGAAAGCCCGACTCGAAAGAGCCGGGCTTTTTTGCGTCTACAGAAAAGTAAAAATTACATTCCAGATATTATTCGCACAGTCTCCATCACCTCCGTAGCGTGGGTTGAGTATCACGAAACCCGCGGATAAGGCTCGCCGCACATCTTTGTATGGTAAATATAGCTTTTCAGCAGTGAGCTTTACGAGTACTTTAGCGTAATTATGCTTGTGCGTAGTTAGATTTATTACCTAGCCAGCGATGAATTAAAGGGTCTATAAGGTCGGGGTTTTGCTTTAGCATTTGTTGTGCAATGGGCCTGACTTGATTTAGCGTGTGTTTATCTCGAGTAAGATCCGCTATTTTAAATTCTGCTAAGCCAGTTTGTTTAGTGCCGAGCACTTCACCTGGCCCACGTATTTCTAAATCTCGCTCTGCGATGACAAAGCCATCGTTACTGTCTCTTAATACACCTAAACGTTTTTGAGCGGTGTGAGAAAGAGGGGCGTGATATAACAGTACGCAATGCGAAGCGGTGGCTCCTCGTCCTACACGCCCACGTAATTGGTGTAATTGTGCTAATCCTAAGCGCTCAGGGTTTTCTATGATAATTAAACTGGCATTGGGTACGTCTACACCTACTTCTATTACTGTTGTTGCAACAAGTACGTGTATATTACCTGCTTTAAAGTCGCTCATTATCGCTTGTTTTTCAGCGGCTTTCATACGGCCATGAACGAGCCCGACATTAAGCTCTGGCAACGCCTCTTTTAATTGTAATGCGCTGTCTTCAGCTGCTTGGCATTGTAGAGCTTCTGATTCGTCAATGAGGGTACATACCCAATAAACCTGCCTGCTTTGTTCATTACAGGCAAGCTTAACACGGTTTATTATATCGTCTCGGCGTGTATCAGGAATGGCAACAGTGGTTATAGGTGTGCGCCCAGGTGGTAACTCATCTATCACTGAGGTTTCTAAATCGGCATAGGCCGTCATAGCCAATGTACGCGGAATGGGGGTTGCGGTCATGACTAACTGATGAGGGTAACAATTACCAAATTTGCCTTTCTCACGCAGTGAGAGGCGTTGATGAACACCAAAGCGATGTTGCTCATCTATGATAATCAATACTAAGTTATTAAACTTTACCTCGTCTTGAAATAGGGCGTGCGTTCCTAATATCATTTGCGCCTCTCCTGAGGCGATTTTTTCAAGTGTATTAGTACGCTCTTTTCCTTTAGTTTTACCGCCTAGCCAGGCAACGTTAATCCCAAGACTTTCAAACCATTGCTTGAAATTTATTCCGTGTTGTTCAGAAAGGATTTCTGTAGGTGCCATTAGGGCAACTTGAAAACCTTGTGCTATTGCTGTTAATGCACTTAATGCTGCAACCAGTGTTTTACCTGAGCCTACATCACCTTGTACTAATCGCATCATGGGGTAGGCATGCTGTAAATCCCCTTTTATTTCGGCTACAACTCTATTTTGTGCATTAGTCGGTGCAAAAGGGAGTTGCGCTAAAAATTGGCTCTCTAATGTATTTGTAGGGCTTAGGGAAACTGCACTTACTTGCTGCCCTTGCTCACGTACTTTTAATAAGCTTAAGTTTTGGGCAAGTAGCTCTTCAAATACTAAGCGTTGTTGTGCCGGATGCACGCCTTGTTCAAGTGAAATAATGTCAACATCATTCGCAGGGCGATGAAGTAGCAATAAAGCGTCACTTAATTGCATATGTGAGGGTTGCCATTTTTCAGGGATAAGCTCTTCAACAGAATACTTATGTAATAAATCGATGGCTTGTTCACTTAACGCTCTAATTGATAATTGTTTTAAGCCTTCGGTGGTTGAATACACGGGGGTTAGTGTTGCGGCGGTTGGTTGCTCATTTGGGGTATCGCTAATGCTGTATTCTGGGTGGCTCATTTCAAAACCAACGCGCCCGCGTCTTACTTCACCAAAGCAGCGGATTATTTTGCCACTGCTAAATGCGTTTTTTTGCGCTGCTGTAAAATTAAAAAACCGTAAAGTAAGCCTACCTGTACCATCGTTTATTTGCACCACTAACATACGCCGTTTACCAAAGGTCACTTGGCTTGTTTCTATTGTTGCCTCAACAGTGCAGTGGCTGTGTAAAGTAACATCGTTAATAGCATAAATACGGGTACGATCTTCATAGCGTAAAGGCAAATGAAAGAGCATATCTTGCACGGTAGCTATACCTAGCTTTTGTAGGCGTTCGGCCATTTTTGGGCCTACCCCTTTAAGTTCTGTTATAGGGTATTGGCTTAAGCTAGGTTTAGACAATGTAGGCTCAAATCTGTTTATTTGTGAATGAGTTAAGTGTACTCACAGGTTTGCTAAGCATCAAGCATGTTTTAAAGCTTGCCAAAACTGCTCGTTAGCGACTATTTCACCTTCTTCATCGAGTGGTGGGTAAGGTAGGTTTTTTAATCTACATTGCTTAGCAATAACAGGGTGATACCCTTCAAAATACATAGGGTGTTTAATCTCTTCACTTAGCATATCGCGCTTATATAGCCCTGCTTTTTCTCGTTGCTGTTGTGCTTCAAATAAAATAAGCGCAGCAGCTACTGATACATTAAGTGACTGCACCATGCCTTGCATAGGAATAATAATGTTTTGATCGGCGTGTTTTAGCGCGTGCTCAGAAATCCCCGTTTTTTCTTGGCCAACGATTATAGCTGTGGGTTTTGTGTAATCGATTTCTCTAAAATCTACAGCATCTTCGCTCAAATGTGTTGCTAATATTTGTACATCTGGGTTGTGCTTGCGCATCATCGCAGCAGCATCATCAATATTTTTATGCAGGTGTGTTTCTAGCCAGTTTTTACTGCCGCCAGAGGTATTATTGGTCAGCCATTTTTGGTTTTCTGGCCATACAGCATGCACATGATGGCAACCTACTGCATCAGCACTTCTTACAATAGCTGAGAGATTATGATGTTTATGTACGTCTTCTAGGCAGACTGTTAGGTCTGTTTGGCGACGTGAGAGCACGTCTTTTATTCGTTGGTAGCGATTTTGCTGCATGGTGATCCTCTTTTTTGATAATTATACGTAATTTTATCTATTAAGGCATTACTGTGCGGCTAATTGGATTTTGCAAAGAGATTAGGGTCTCGGTTGATTGAATAGCCTCTATAGCTTGTATTTTATTAATGAGCACGTCTTGCAGATGGTCGATAGACTTGGCCATTACCTTTATAAAAATGCTGTAGTTACCCGTGGTGTAATAAGCTTCAACTACTTCTTCTAATGCTTCTAGTTTAATCAGTGTTTCTGGGTAGTCGCGAGCGTTGTTTAAGTTAATACCAATAAAGCAACATACATCGTAACCTAGTTGCTTTGTACTAATGCTTAATTGGGTGCCGGTAATGATGCCCGCTTGTTTCATTTTTTCTACGCGTACGTGAATTGTGCCGGCACTTACAGCAAACCGTTTAGCTAATTCTGCGTAGGCTGTACGGGCATTGGCCATTAGAGCGTGAAGTATCTGTTTATCGAGATTATCGATTTGATAATTTTCCATTATTTTTGCTTACTTAAATTAGTGAATCTACATTTTTATATCGTGTAAATTAATCGATTTTACATATTAAAGCTATTTTTATTATGGGTTATTGAATTAAAAGTTTAAATCGTTACAGTAACCTCATTGAAGGCGCCTACAGGGTGTTTTCTCATTAATAAGCAAGTAACAATAACTGGGAATGAGGCCAATTATTATGAGTTCACACTATGTGCAGCAACAGCAGCAAATAAGTAAAGTTAAGCAGTTTTTTTCACAGCA
Source organism: Pseudoalteromonas sp. Angola-4 (assembly GCF_028599265.1). Classification (NCBI taxonomy): domain Bacteria; kingdom Pseudomonadati; phylum Pseudomonadota; class Gammaproteobacteria; order Alteromonadales; family Pseudoalteromonadaceae; genus Pseudoalteromonas; species Pseudoalteromonas sp. Angola-4. The sequence continues at coordinate 4,105 of NZ_JAQREK010000030.1, forward strand.
ATTAGAGCAGCAACTAGGGTTAGTTGAAGTTCAGGCTCCTATTTTGGCCAAAGTAGGTGATGGCACACAAGATAACCTGAGCGGCCACGAGAATGCAGTTGCTGTTAACGTAAAAGCAATTACCGATAGCAGCTATGAAGTTGTTCATTCGCTTGCTAAATGGAAACGTAAAACGCTAGCGACTTACGGCTTTTCTGTAGGTGAAGGTATTTATACACAAATGAAAGCGTTGCGCCCAGATGAAGACTCATTAAGCCCAATACATTCTGTTTATGTTGATCAATGGGATTGGGAAAAGGTAATTTGCCAACGTACTGAACGTACGCTCTCTACATTACAAGACACTGTTAAAGCTATTTATACTGGTATTAAGCAAACAGAGCAGTTTGTAAGTGAAAGCTTTGGTATAGCCCCATTCTTACCTAGTGAAATCACGTTTATACACAGTGAGCAATTACGCAAAATGTACCCTGAATTTAGCGCAAAGCAACGCGAAAAAGCCATTGCACAAGAGTACGGTGCGGTGTTTTTAATTGGTATTGGGGGGGCATTAGGTGATGGCAAAATCCATGATGTACGCGCTCCAGATTACGACGATTGGTCTACCCAAACGATTGACGGATACACAGGATTAAATGGCGATATTTTAGTGTGGAACCCTGTGTTAGAAGGTGCCTTTGAAATATCATCTATGGGTATTCGTGTAAGCCCTGATGTATTAAAAGCGCAATTGAGCATAACAGGCGATGAAGAACGCCTAGCATTCGATTGGCATAAAGCATTACTAGAAGAGGCTTTCCCACAAACAATTGGTGGCGGGATAGGGCAATCGCGCTTAGCAATGTTATTACTGCAAAAGCAGCATATTGGACAAGTCCAAGTCGGTGTATGGCCAAAGCAAACGCACGATACGGTAAGTGGCTTACTGTAAATTATAAAGGGCGCTAAATGCGCCCTAATGTGTTTTAAAGTTTATTTCTACTTTATTGTTTTGTAGGTTTATATTGCAAGGTGGGTAGTTGCGGGTAGTTTTTAATACTTTATCAAAAATATGGATCTCTACCCCTGAGTGTAATGATGTATTAACGACGAGATTTGCATCGCTTAGTAGGTCGTGGAGTTCATGATCTAGGCTAGATAACTTTTTCTCTAGCTGCTCTGCTTGTTGGCAATAATGCTGCTGTGTTGCGCCAATTTTTTTAATGAGCAGATTCTTTTTTTCTATATCTTTTACTTTATCTGCTTTTTCTAGTGCTGCTTGAAGGGTATCAAGCTGCTCATCGGTTTTTGCTAAATCTTTAAAGCAGTTATCTGTGTCGGCCGTTATTTCAGCGCCGGATGCGGCTAAATTGATAGCCATTTTTGCGCCTGATTCATTGCCTATTTCGCCAGCAATTAACACGGTTGCATCAAGAATCTCTCCACCAAAAATTTTCCCTTTGGGTAACTCTGTTTGGCCAACTTGTAATAAGTGTTTTGCTTTAATCGCACAATGGCTAGCTTGGCGGTCTATAAAAATGTTTTTGCCTTGCATATAACAGTATTGTGCGTGAGATACATGAACATCACCTTCACTTTTAATAGAGCAAGACAAAGTTTTATCTTCGAGCTTTTGATGGCCAATAATGCCTTGCTTTACAGTGATGTTTCCGCCGGCTGATAATTCGCCAGATTCGACCGTGCCAAAAACAGTAATGTCGCCTTTTGCCGTGACTCGCATTCCTGGGTCAATGTTTTTAGTCACAATAACACTGCCTTCAAAATCAATATGGCCGCTTTTAACATCTACATCAGAGATGGTAAAAATATCATCAACTCGCATACCGTTAGGTATTTCTACGGGGACTCCCGCTGTTGTAGAAACAAGCTCGAGCGGATTTGTTTTTGATATTTCGGCGCCTTCGCCTGCCACTAACTTTTTATTTTCGCCGGGTTTAGCCGGTAGTATGTCACCTACTACAGTGAATCCTTCTTTACCGGGAGTTGCAGGTTGTTGGCGGATCAGTACAGTGCCGGGCTCTACGCTTGCCAGTTTACCAAAGTCGCGCATATCAACACTGCCATCTTCCTTCATTTTTGGTGCTTTTAGGCGATCTTTGAGGGTTTCTACCATAGCTACAAATTTTGTTGCTGTGCCTTCTGCTGGTAGGCGGCCTTTGGCTAGAATCCCTTTTGCCACTGTACCTGGGGGTAAGTTAAATTGTTTATCTAAAAGCTGCTCTAAAAAAGCTTGTTTGTAACCACGTACAACCCCTGCTTTTATGAGTTGTTTTTTGCCCTCTTCTAACGAAAGTACTTTACCACCATAAGCTAAGGTTAGCTCACCTATGGCTTGCATTTTATCTTCACTTAACGTTACCACAAGCGATGCATCGTGCTTACTTGCTACAACCAAGGTTGGCTCATTATTTTGCGCTTTAAAAAAATTATCAATAGCCTCGTGGTCAATTTTGCATTCGCAAAACGTCGACTTCTCGAGTGCATCAATTATAAAAGCGGCGCTAGGTGGAGCGTGCTTACTTACATCAAGTAATACGTTCCCATTATTGGCAAGCTTAAACACTAGTTAATCCTTTTCTACTACTAAAGTTAAGATTGATTTTATTGCATGATTACAGAGTGCTAGATATTTACATGTGAGTCAAGAAAGGGAGATAAACAAAGGCTAGCAATAAAAAATAGAGCTATAAAGGGGGTTTATAGCTCTGTATTTATTAATTAGTTGAAGGAAGTTCCATTATGCCGTCAATTTCAACTTGTGCGCCTTTTGGTAGAGCACGTACACCTAATGCTGCACGGGCAGGATAAGGCTGCTTGAAATATTGGCTCATTACTTCATTCACAGTGGCAAAGTTTGATAAGTCTGTTAGGTAGATATTAATTTTAACAAGATCTTGGATTTTACCGCCTGCTTCTTCGCACACCGCTGTAATGTTTTTAAATACTTGATGTGTCTGCTCGCTAAAGTCTTCTGAAACCATTTCCATTGTTTCTGGGACAAGTGGAATTTGTCCAGATAAATAAACGGCAGTACCTACTTTAACCGCTTGGCTATAAGTGCCGATGGCAGCAGGTGCTTTTTCGGTAGAAATAAATGCTTTATTCATGAGTTTCCTATTTTACTTTTTACGATAGACTCTTTGCACATCAGGCATCACGCGAATGCGGCGCATAATATTAGCAACATGGACGCGGTTTTTAACGGTAACGCCCAAGTCTATCACATATAAATTACTTTCTTTTTCGTCGGTAGTGATCTCAACAATGTTGGCTTGGGTTGTAGCAACAACATTTGTGAGTTTAGCCAAAGCCCCTTGGTGATTAATTATTTCCACCCGTAGCGCAGCTATATATTCTTTTTCTGGATTGTCATCCCATTTTACAACCAAGTATTTTGAGCGTTCGTTTTCCCAGCCGCGAATGTTTTTACATTCTTGGCGGTGAACGGTAAGCCCTTTACCTTGGCTAATATGTGCAGTGATGGCATCCCCTGGTACAGGTCGGCAACACTTAGAATAATTAACCAACATGCCTTCGGTACCAATAATGGTTGCTTTGGCTTGTTTGCTAATATCTGACAAGTCGTCGCTTTCTTCTTGCAATAAGCGTTTAGCGATTAACACGCTCATTAAGTTACCTGCGCCTATTTCTACTAGTAATTCTAATACTGTAGATAGCTCGTGCTCTTCGAGTACGCGGGCTATATTTTCATCGGCAATGCTGTCGAGCTTATTTTCACCTAAGGCAGAATCGAGTAAGCGTCGGCCTAATAACAATGCTTCTTCTTGGTGTTGGCTCTTAAGATAGTTTCTTATCCCTAAACGGGCTTTACCTGTAACTATAAAGTTTAACCAGGTTGCATTAGGGTGTGCACCCGAGCTGGTAATAATTTCAACACTTTGCCCAGTATCTAAGGCTTTGCTTAGTGGGTAAGGTTTACGGTTTACCCTTGCACCAACACAAGTGTTACCCACATCAGTATGCACCGCGTAAGCAAAATCAACCGCGGTAGCGCCCATTGGCAACTCTACTATGCGGCCATCGGGGGTAAATACGTATATTTCTTCTGGGAACAGCTCGGTTTTAACGTTCTCGACAAATTCGAATGATGAGCCGGCACTTTGCTGAAGCTCCAGCAAACTTTGCATCCATTGACGCGCACGCTGTTGAGCTGTGTTACCCGCGCCATCACCGGCTTTTTTATACATCCAGTGCGCAGCAACCCCTTTATCGGCCATGTGATCCATGTCATGCGTACGCACTTGTATTTCTACCGGAATACCGTGTGGGCCTACTAATGACGTATGCAAAGACTGATAACCATTTGTTTTAGGCACGGCAATATAGTCTTTAAAACGCGTTTCGATAGGTTTATATAGGTTATGTGCAACACCTAACACGCGATAACAGGTATCCATTGCATCTACGTTTATTCTAAAGGCGTAAATATCCATTACCTCATTAAAAAGCAGCTCTTTATTAAGCATTTTTTTATAAATGCTATAAAGGTGTTTTTCGCGCCCAGAAACCGTCGCCTTAATACCAGACTCTTCAAGACGTGCTTCTATTTCGGTTTGAATGTTAGAAATAACTTCTTTGCGATTACCTCGCGCTTTTGCCACTTCAGATTTAAGTGCGCGATGACGCATAGGGTATAAAGCCTGAAAACCTAAATCTTCTAGCTCATTTTTAATATCGTGAATACCTAAACGGTTTGCAATAGGTGCGTAAATTTCAAGTGTTTCACGGGCAATACGACGGCGCTTATCAGGGCGCAGAGCGCCTAATGTACGCATATTGTGAGTGCGATCGGCCAGTTTAATTAAAATAACCCGAATGTCTTGGGTCATAGCCATGATCATTTTTCGGTAGTTTTCAGCTTGGAATTCTTTTTTGTCTTTAAAGCTGAGCTTATCGAGCTTACTTACCCCTTCAACAAGTTCGGCAACCGTATCGCCAAATATTTCGGCTAAGTCCTGTTGGCTAAAGTCAGTATCTTCAATAACGTCATGCATTAGCGCGGCCATAAGTGTTTCATGGTCAAGGTGCATGCCAGCAAGAATTTGGGTTACTTCAACAGGGTGAGTAATGTACGGCTCGCCGCTTGAGCGAGTTTGCCCCTCGTGAGCCTCTCGGGCTACCACGTAGGCTTTTTGCACTAGCTCTACTTCAGCAGCAGGCAAGTATTCAGATATTTTCTTTTTAAGACCTTCAAAAAGATACATTCACACTCCAATGTTCTCGTGAAGCAATAAGTAACGGTAAGTAATAGAATATACGATGAAAAGAGGGGATTGCCAACGGCTAGAGTAGAAATACTGAGCCGTTGACTAAATCAAACCGGGTGGTTGATTATTGATTACCGCCAACAATAGCAGCAACCGCAGCTAATTCAGCTGCTTCTTGGTGTTGTTGTTCTTCACGGTCAATAACGTCCATTGATGAACTATCAACTAAACCTTTTTCGATTTCACGTAGAGCGATAACGGTTGGTTTGTCATTTTCAGCGTCTACTAGTGGGTCTTTACCACCAACAGCAATTTGGCGGGCACGACGAGCCGCAACTAAAATTAAGTCAAAACGATTACCAATTGCATCTACTGCATCTTCAACTGTTACGCGAGCCATCTCAGCACTCCAAAATAATTTAAAAGCAAAGGCGTAGTTTACTGCAAGCAGCTTGTTTCGCCAATAGCCAGTGGTTAATTTTTACCAGTTTTCCCTGTAAAGGGCATAAATGGCTTATTTAAGTAAGTTTGTAATTAAATCGTGATGACGGCTAGCTTGGGCTTTTAAGGTTAAGCGCTGCGCTAATACGATAGTTTCAATATTGCTAAGGGCGGTTTCAAAATCATCGTTAACCACAACATAATCATATTCATTGTAGTGCGATGTTTCTGATTGCGCTTTGGCCATACGCCCAGCGATGACCTCGGCAGAATCTTGGCCTCGGTTATTTAAGCGCTGCTCAAGCTCTGCTTTTGAAGGAGGCAAAATAAAAATTGTTTGCACGCTTGGCATAATTTCACGCACTTGCTGCGCACCTTGCCAGTCAATATCTAAAAATACATCAATACCGGCATTCAGCTGCGACTCAATAGCCTGCTTTGAAGTACCGTAGTAATTATCGAATACTTGCGCCCATTCAAAAAAATCATCTTTGGCAATTAATGCTTTAAATTCATCGGCGCTTACAAAGTGATAATGCACCGCATTTTCTTCACCAGGACGAGGGCTTCGAGTGGTATGCGAGACCGATACTTTCATATCTGCGTGTTTTTTTAGTAACGCCGTGATTAAGCTAGATTTACCCGCACCAGAAGGCGCCGATAAAATAAATAAATTTCCGCGAGTTTGAGCCATGTTTTTCTCTACTTAAAATAAACAGGCTTGGACTAAATCAATAATCCAAGCCTTTAATGACACTATTGTACTTTATTTAACTAATTGTGCTCAAGTAAGTAGCACACAAGTACGATTACTCAATATTTTGTATCTGAATATTGAGTAGTTATTTAAATTTCATTTTTATCAATGGCTTAGTTATAATTAAAGGTGTTTGTGTTGTATTTGGTAACCGATATAGTAACCACTTGGAGTCGGTTTCTGATAAATAGAGTTTATTTTACTAAAGAGGAAATAAGCTTAAATCAGTACCGAATAACATACATAAAAATTGATAAACTGTTTAGTTTTTGTATTATACACCCAAACATAATCAAATAATCAAGGAAGAGTGTTTTATGAAACCTATGCACGCATACCCTCATCCCGAGAGACCTCAAAATCCTTCACCCTTAGAAATGGCTATTTATAACTATGAGTTAAAAGCTAAAGAGTTCCATAACAAGCGAATAGCTCAAAAAGGGAAGGCGAGTGAAGATCTTAAAAATAAGATGGCTCGTGATTTTAATCATTTGCAAAAAGAGAAAGAGAGAATTACAGCTCACGCTCGCTTACAAACAGATTTAAAAGAATACCGAGAGCTAAGTGCAAGCTCTACAGTCACGCAATTAAAACAAGAAAAGCATCATCCAACACAAAAGCTTGCCCGTCACTTGGCTGCAATAGGGGAGCCTAAACCAACTAAGCTGCACGAAGCTCACCATATTATTTGTGGCACTGGGCAATACCAATCAGCGAATATGTTACAAACAAGGCTTAACCTTCACCTGCATGGAGTTGGTATTAACGATCCCATTAACGGTGTATGGTTAATTAACTTTGAAAAAAATACAGACCAGAACTGGGATAGCCCAGCCTCGCCGCCTCATCGAAAGCTACACAGATATAATTATGAGACATGGATTAATACTAACTTTGGTAATGCGGCTACGCCTAAAGCTTTATTTTTGAATAGGCTGAAAACGGTTAAAGTTAAAATAAAAACGGGGACTGTACCCGCAGGTTTACTTGCACCAAAAGACGAAAACTGGAAGGCTTTATAGTGACTGTATATCAAATTAAAAACGAAGCTTGCACATACGACGTAATTGACTTTAATATTGTTGAACTATCAAAAATACTTTCAAAGCACAGTGACCTTGAACCAGATACTGTACTAAGGATGTTTATGTCATCCTCGCTAAATAATATCGAATTTAGTCACCTATGGCCCGAGGGGTTAAACTTTGATTATTTTGGTAAAGCTAAAAAGCAAAACTATGACATATCGCGCTTAGGTAAATTTTTAATAATGAAGATGCCAGTATATGAGTTATTAAAAGAGCGCTTAGCAAATTTTGGAGAATTTCTGCCAGTCAAAGCTGAAGGCAACAATATGATGTTGTTTAATTTGCTTACCTTCGGACAAGAGCAAAAAGACATGTGTTTGACTAAGTACGAAGATGGGTTTGAAGACGGTTTAGAGTTACTTACCTTTGAGCAAGGTGATATACAAAATAAGTTATTATTTAAGTCTAAGCTGGAAGGCGCTCAAAAAGTTTATTGTACTGATGAGTTTAAAAATATTATCCAAAGTAACAACCTCAAAGGTTTAGTATTTGACGAAGACTTATTAGACCCGTTTGTTTAGTATCGCTCAACTCAAAGGCTAATTTATTGAGTAGCTAATGAGTCGTTAATTGTGAATACGATATTTTTAGACTCTTCACAAAGCAAAACCCCTCCCGCTACCCGTAAGCTCAGCGCTCTGCGAGGGGTTAATTATTTATCAAGCACAGTAAAGCTGCTTACATAACCTTTGCCCCATAATCTTAATTTGTATATTATCTCAACTAATAAGAACAATGGATTAGCTGTTTAGTTACTAACTAATACGGCTGGCAGGGAATAGTATGTCGTTACGCGATCACCAATCTTTCATTACTCCACTTTTAGAATGATATACTTGCAAGCCAAATACTATACCAATAAAACAATGGGTAGATCAGACATACAAGCCTTTGCGGGTGCGCTTGATATACACCGCGCTAAAAAGGGCGTATTCATCACCACCAGCGGCTTTAGTAAAGATGCACTGGAATATGTAGGCTTAATAGAAAAGCGTATAGTGCTGGTAGATGGTAAACAACTTACAGAGCTAATGCTTACTCATAACTTAGGCGTTAGCACTAAACAGGTATTTGAAGTAAAAGCGCTTGATAGCATGGAAGATTAAATGAAAAAAGAAGCAATGAAAGTGCTCGATAAAGCGAATAACATACTAAGGGAGTCTCCGCTCTCAAAGCTTGAGCGATATAAATTAATAATTTCATTAATTACATACCACCATATTTCCTACCATCAGGAAATAATGGGGAAAAGAGTTTTAAATCACCGTTACCCTTACTACTTACCAGAACACTGCCACTTTAACAACTTAGTAAACTCAGATAGATACAGCTTAAAAGAGCAGCTAATTAGTAATCTTGTAGAAATTGAGGCTGAGAATGACTTTCTAAACGATATATTTCCTATCTCTTTATTTCAGCATTTAGATAGCTATTACCTAGTTGAGTTAATAATGTCTATTCATTATTCATATGACAGACTAATAAGTGATTGTGGTACACAAATAGGTACCTTTTTACAAGAATGGCTCAGTCCTAGAGTGGGTAACTTTGGTTCTGATTTGCCAGTACAAGTAGCCGAATTAATGCTGTTGCTTTTGGGGTTAAAGCAAAATGAGGATATATATGATCCCTCACTTAGTGTTGGCCGGATGTTAATTAGTCCAAAAAGCTTTGATGGTACTTTGAGTGAGTATCAAGGTTTTATTTACGGCGAGACAAAGCAGCTAGATGAGTTTTGGTTTGCTAGAGTCCTCATGATTTTAAGTGATAACTTTAGTGTTGATATAAGGCTAGGTGACGCATTACTAAAGCCGCAGTTTAAAGAATCAAACTCATACGATCTTAAAACGTTTAATAAGGTGATTTCCTTTCCTCCAATTAATCAGAAATTTTTTAATTATGAAGAGTGGGGTTACTTAGGAGGGAAAAGAACTGCTTTTGGAATGCCCCCTAAAAGTAACGCTAACTATGCTTGGTTGTTACATCAATTGGCTACATTGGCCCCTGAAGGTAAATTAGTTACGCTTGTTTCATCTCAGATGCTGGTGACTAATCGAGCAGAATTACATATAAGAAGTGCTCTTATATCAGAAGACTTAATCGAAGCTGTAATTTCCTTACCATCAAAAATATTGCAATCAAGTTCAGTTGACCTTTGTATTTTAATAATCAACAAAAATAAAAGTGAGAAGCTAAAAACATTATTTATTGATGCCAAGTACGACTATCTCCAGTCGAGAAGGGCTAATGAGTTAACACGTGAACACATCAACAATATCATTCAAACTTACAATGAATTTCAAGATATAGGGACTTACTCTAAGGTTGTTAGTTTAGCTGATATAAAAGCTAAGAATTACTCTTTGGCTGTTAAAGAGTATGTTGATAACTCACCGAATAAAAAAATAATTGATAGATTACAGCAGAATCATAAAACGTTTAAAGAGTATTCATTTGATAGCTCTTTAGAGTTAGATAAACGAGCCGTTCTGTCTATGCGGAGGGTGAAAGCTAGATCTGAGGCAAAAGCTAATTCTGTATTTGTTTCTTCAATGCAAAGTCGTAATCGTGTCCTAACAAGCTTAGAGGAACTAACATCCCAACAGCAAGAGCATTATATTGAAGTTCAATTTAATGAGAATATTGTGCTTTGCCGTTATGCTAAGTTGTACTTAGATTCAGAATTAGGCAGGTTATCACTGGAGCACATTTCTTCAGGTACTTTTGCTAGGCTGTCTATTAAAGATTTACATAAACTAAAGATTTATGTGCCGGAAAAATCAGAGCAACTAAAAGTACTTGAGTTAGCGAACAAATTAGAAGCAGCAGAATCCACTCTAACTCGTTACAAGAGTGATCTAATCACTAATCCATCCTCAGCTCCTGAAATAGCAAATCAAACAAATAGAATTATTTTTGATTTATCTGAAATTAGCGATATTGAGCGTGTTAAAATTCTAGTAAAGATTAATGAAACTAAAGAAATTGAGTTTAAACAGTTTTTCTTTCTCAAAGAGCAAGATGTTTACAACACTTCTGGAAAAGTTGTACGTAGCGAAGAAGAGCAAACTAAGGTAATTAAAAATATAGCTTCATTTCTTAATACTGATGGTGGCACATTATTGTTAGGTGTGAGTGACATTGGCAAGTTGGTTGGAATAGATAGAGAAATGTCAGCTTTAAATTTGCAGAAAATTGAAAAATACCTAAAAGATTTAGAAAACAAAGTGACAAATTTGCTCGGTGATTCAATTAGCAAATTGGTTCGCCTATCTTCAGTTATCATAGATGATAAAAATATTGTTATCGTAGATTGTATTGCTTCTCCTGAGCCTGTTTTCATGAAAGGTGAGAATAATAAGTATCAGGATTTTTATATTAGACGCTCATCAGAATCAGAAGCTTTATATGGTTATGAGCTACTAAAATATATAGGGATGCATTTTAAAAACAAGTAATTAAATCGGTTTATATAAGCCTTTTATTAAAGATAAAGAGTAGTAATTAATGGTTCAACAACACCAACAAGAATTAAAAAAGCAGCTTTGGAATATTGCTAACAGCTTACGTGGCAACATGTCTGCTGACGACTTTCGCGATTACATACTAGGGCTTATTTTTTATAAATATCTTTCAGACAAGCTCAACACTTATGCCGATCAGTTACTAAGTGAAGACGCTATTGTATTTGCTAAAATTGACGAAACAACAGCTGAGGGTCAAGAGTACTTAGAGGCAGTAAAAGAAGAGGCGCTTGATAAGTTAGGTTACTTTTTTAAGCCAGCAGAGCTTTTTCATGTACTTGCTGAGCGTGGTACTAACGATAAGTTTATTTTAGACGATGTAACCGACGTGCTTAACAACATTGAACAAAGCACTATGGGCGCAGACAGCGCCGACGATTTTAACGGCTTGTTTGACGAGCTAGACCTAACCTCTAACAAGTTAGGTAAAACACCCGATGCGCGTAACAAGTTAATAGCCAAAGTATTAGAGCACCTTGATAACATCGACTTTCACCTAGAAAGTAGTGAAATAGATATACTGGGCGACGCTTACGAATACCTTATTGGCATGTTTGCCAGTGGGGCGGGTAAAAAAGCAGGTGAGTTTTATACGCCGCAAATGGTGTCAAAGTTACTGGCAAAATTAGTCACCTTAAATAACCCGCATATAAAATCGGTTTACGACCCTACCTGTGGCTCGGGCTCATTGTTGTTACGAGTTGCTAAAGAGGCTAATAACCCCGATTTAAAATTTTACGGCCAAGAGCAAAACCCAAGTACGTATAACCTAGCGCGTATGAACATGATTATGCACGACGTGCATTACACTAAGTTTGATATTCAAAACGACGACACGCTAGAAGTACCCGCACACCTTGAGCAACGCTTTAGTGCCGTAGTCGCTAACCCTCCTTTTTCGGCTGATTGGTCTGCCAACCCGCTACATATGAATAACGAGCGCTTTGCCGACTACGGTAAGCTAGCACCTAAAAGTAAGGCTGACTTTGCTTTTGTGCAACACATGATCCACCAGCTTGACGACAACGGCACAATGGCGGTGGTGTTACCGCATGGCGTGTTGTTTCGTGGTGCTGCCGAAGGGCATATACGCAAACACCTTATTAAAGAAAAAAACTACCTTGATATGGTAATAGGCTTACCTGCTAATATCTTTTTTGGCACGTCTATTCCTACCTGTGTATTGGTGTTAAATAAATACCGTAACGCTAATGATAATGTATTGTTTATAGATGCCAGTAATCACTTTGAAAAAGGCACTAACAACAACGTAATGCGTGAAGAAGATTTACAACGTATTTTAGATGCCGTAAGCAAACGCGAATTCATTGATAAATATGCATTCGCAGCCACACAAGCCGATTTAGCTGAAAACGATTACAACCTTAATATTCCGCGTTACGTAGACACCTTTGAAGATGAAGAACTCGTTGATTTGAGTGAGGTTGCGCAGCAGTTGTTAGCAAATGATAAAGCGATGCTTGAAACAGATAAAAAGATTGCTGGTTTTTGTGAAGAGTTAGGAGTTAGGGCGCCTTTTGGAGTTTCAAAATGCTGAATATTGTAGATAAACCTTCTTTACACTTTAACTCTTCAGTTAATTATACCCACGCTTATTTAGGGGCTTTGGCAGACATATCGACAGGAGGAAAAGATACAAAAGACGCTGTAGATAGTGGAAAGTACCCTTTTTATGTACGTTCGGATAGCGTTAAAAGTATCAACTCTTTTTCTAAAAATACTGAAGCTATTTTAACTTCTGGTGATGGTGTGGGAGTTGGTAAAAATTATCACTACGTTAATGGAAGGTTTGATTATCACCAAAGAGTTTATTGTTTAGATAACTTCAAAGGTGTTTTCGGTAAGTACTTATATTTTTTATTCTGTAAGAACTTTTATAAAAGAGTTATCAGGCTAAGTGCAAAAAACTCTGTAGATTCGGTTCGAAGAGATATGCTCACAGAAATGGATGTCTTTATTCCTGACTCAATTGATGAACAGCAAAAAATAGCCAACTTTCTTACTTCTGTAGATAATAAAATCAGCCAGTTAACTGAAAAGCAGCGTTTAATAAAAGACTATAAAAAAGGCGTAATGCAACAAATTTTCAGCCAACAAATTCGTTTTAAAGACGATGATGGAAACGCTTTTCCTGATTGGGAAGTAAAAACTATCGGTGATGTTATGACCGAAAGTAGAATTAAGGGTAGCTCTGGTGATATTGCTAAAAAGCTAACGGTTAAAATTAGGGGGAAGGGTGTAACTCCTAAAAAAGATGACAGTAAAGGTAGTGAGAACACTCAGTACTACAAAAGACAGGCGGGTCAATTTATTTATGGAAAATTAGACTTTTTAAACTGTGCTTTTGCAATAATCCCTGATGAGTTAGACGGCTATGAAAGTACGCTAGATTTACCTAGTTTAGATGTAAGCTCTGCGGTTAATAAGTTTTTTGTACTTGAAGTAGTGAAGCAGAAGCGGTTCTATAAACGTTTTGGGGAAGTAGCCGATGGTAGCCGTAAGGCTAAGCGTATTAATGTTGGAGTATTTCAAGAGATGCCAATTAATTTACCGTCTAAGGCTGAGCAGGACAAAATAATGACATTTTTACAATCGCTCGATAAAAAAATAAATGCTGTTAACGAACAAATTGAACAAACCAAGTTATTTAAAAAAGGCTTACTGCAGCAAATGTTTGTGTGAGAAATAATGACTAATAAAATTAACGACAACCCAATAGCGAACATTATTGATATTCAAACTTTGCAAGAAAGCGTAGAGGTTGAGTGCAAGCTTGCTGGTGGCCGCGACGGCCATGGCACAGTGCCTAATGATATGTGGGAAACCTATAGCGCGTTTGCCAATACCCGTGGTGGCTTAATTTTATTGGGCATTAAAGAAAAAAAGGGCAGGTTTACAGTTGAGGGTATAACAAACCCAGCGCCGCTAATTAAGAATATTTGGGATACGGCCAATAACCCCAATAAAGTGAGTGTTAATTTACTCAGCGAAAGCGACGTGCGCATTGAAACGCTTGAAGGCAAATCGGTGATTGCGATTACTGTACCTCGCGCCCCGCGTGAAAACCGCCCTGTATTTATAAATGCAAACCCGCTTAATGGCACTTATCAGCGCCGTTACGAGGCCGATCAGAAGTGCTTGCCACCGGCAGTAAATAAAATGCTGGCAGAGCAAGAAGAAGTACGCGATAACCGTGTTTTAGAGCATTTTACTCTTGATGACATAGACCCCGAAAGCCTACGTATCTATAGGCAAATGTTTGTTGATGCCAAACCACAACATCTTTTTTTAGAATTAAGCGACCAAGAATTTTTGCGCTCAATACGTGGCTGGCAACAAGACCGCGCAACAGGCAAAGCGGGTTTAACTCTTGCTGGCTTAGTGATGTTTGGTAATTGGGATGCTATTCAAGATGCGTTGCCTAGTTTTGCACTCGATTATCAAGAAAAAGACGACAGTACACACCGCTGGATAGATCGTATTTATACTGATGGTTCTTGGTCGGGCAATGCTTTTGATTTTTATCGTAAGGTGTATCGTAAACTTACGGCAGATTTAAAAGTAGGGTTTAGCTTAACCGACGATGGTCAACGGCAAGATACCACACCCGCGCATGAGGCCATTCGTGAAGCGCTTGTTAATACACTCGCACATGCAGAGTTTAATACCGAAAGTAATATTTTAATTGAAAAGCACCCTGACTTTATCGGCTTTAGAAACGCAGGTTTAATGCGTATACCTGTGCATGAGGCTAAAGCGGGGGGGAACAGCCAGTGCCGAAACCCTGCTATTCATCAAATGTTTTTAAATATTGGTTTAAGCGAAAAAGCAGGGTCGGGCATTCCTAAAATATATAGTAATTGTAAAGCGCAAAACTGGCAGCCCCCACATATGTATGAAAAGGATGAGCTGAATCAAACCTTTTTAGAGTTGCGTATGGTTAATATTGTATCGCCTGAGCTTGATAAACGCCTTACAGATACCTTTGGTATTGGTTATAAAAAGCTGAGCGAGCTTAAACGGACTATTTTGATTACCGCCATTACTGAGTCATGGTTTAACCACGAGCGTATTTGCTCGTTGACCTCAGAGCATACAAGAGAAGTGACACTTGCGTTAAGTCAGTTAGTTAATGCAGGGTACTTAGAGTCGGCAGGCCAGCACAGAGGTAAGATATATCACTTAAAAGGGATACAAATTCCTACGCCTGATAATGATGCAGGCAAGAGTATTACTTTCGTAGCTTCCCCGAAGTTAGATCAGCTCTCACTGTTTGAAGGTCCGGAGTTAAATTACGAAGGTCCGGACCTAGATAGTGAAGGTCCGGAGTTAAGCAATGAAGGTCCGGACCTAGCTTTAAATACTCCGGACCAAGACAATACAGAAGTAGAGACACCTGAAGCTAATGAGTTATGGAGTTCACTATGGGTTATAGGTGAGCAAGTACGATCTGCCTCAAGTAGAAAGCAGAAGTCTGAAGTAGAGCAAGCAATAATAGCCCTATGTAAAGAAGCACAGCCGCACTGTTTAAGGTTGGGTGATATAGCACAGCTATTAGGAATGAAGCCCGACACGCTAAGACGTAACTACTTAAGTAAAATGGTTAAAGAGCAGGTATTGTTTTTGGCATATCCAACAATACCGAATCACCCAGAACAGGGTTATAAGTTACACAAAGATTAGCAATAGAGCTGTGGATGTATTGCACAGGGCCAGCGCAAAGGAATTGTAGGTATAAATGAATTATCAAAGTGAACAACAATTAGAAGATAACTTAATTGCACAGCTTAGAGAGCAAGGCTTTGCACGCGTTATTTTAAAGGATAACGCCGCACTTGAGGTCAATCTTAAGCAGCAGCTTGAAAAAGTGAATGGCTGCACGTTAAGCGATACTGAGTTCACGCAAATATTGGGTAAGCTTGGTAAAGGTAATATATTTGCAAAAGCCAAAACACTGCGCGATCAGCTTGATGTAACACTTGATAACGGCGATAGCAGGCATTTAACACTATTGTTTGATGAACCACAGCTAAATAGCTTTCAAGTAGCGCAACAAATTACAGTAAAGGGCACATACACTAACCGATACGATGTAACGCTATTGGTTAATGGCTTGCCGCTGGTACAAATAGAGCTAAAGCGCCGTGGTATTGAACTAAAAGAAGCGTTTAACCAGATTAAGCGTTATCAAAAGCATTCGTTTCATGCCAACCATGGTTTGTTTAACTATGTGCAGTTGTTTGTTATGTCGAATGGGGTTAATAGCCAGTACTTTTCTAACAATAGTGAAATGTCGGCTAAGCAAACCTTTGACTGGACTGATAATGAAAATAATAAAATAAGCCAGTTACATGACTTTGCCGAAACGTTTTTAACGCCTTTGCATTTAACGCATATGCTTACTAAGTACATAGTGCTTAATGAAACAGGTAAGTATTTAATGGTGCTTAGGCCATACCAGTTTTATGCAGTAGAGGCGATTGTAGAGCAAGTTAAAACCACAACCGATAACGGCTATATTTGGCATACTACAGGCTCGGGTAAAACATTAACCTCGTTTAAAGCGGCGCAAATTATGACCTCGCTGAGTGAGGTTGATAAAGTAGTATTTGTGGTAGACCGTAAAGACCTAGATTACCAAACAGCGCTTGAGTTTAATGCGTTTGTAAAAGGCTCCGTAGACAGCACAGATAACACCAGTATGTTATTCCACCAGCTGTTAGATAAGCCAATGAAAGGCAAAAAGGTCAACCAAAGCCGTAATACTAAGCTGGTGGTAACTACACTACAAAAGCTTAATAACGTGGTGACTAAACAGCGTTATTTAAAAGAAATGCAAAGCCTGCAAGATAAGCGCATTGTGTTTATATTTGACGAGTGCCACCGCAGCCAATTTGGCGATACGCATAAAAATATTACTGAATTTTTTAATAACGCGCAGTTGTTTGGTTTTACGGGTACGCCTATATTTGCCGACAACGCCGTTGCTAAAAACTCAGTTAAACGCACCACAAAAGATTTGTTTGGTGAATGCTTACACCCATATGTAATTGTGGATGCAATACGCGACTCTAACGTGCTTAAGTTTGCTATTGAGTACGTTGGGCGCTATCAATACAAAGATGGCTCTAACAACAATCTAGATATTGAAGTTGAAGACATCGACACTAAAGAACTTTTAACCTCGCCTGCGCGCTTAGATAAAATAACCGACTACATTATTGCCCAGCATAACCGCAAAACACATAGCCGTGAATATAACGCCATGTTTTGTGTATCAAGCGTTGCTGAGCTTATTCAATACTATGAGTTGTTTGCGAGCAAAAAAGCACAGGGCAAACACAACCTTAAAATTGCCACCATATTTAGCTATGAGGCCAATGAAGAGGAAGAGTACGAATTAGGTAATGATGATGCGCAAATTAAAGAAGTATCAGCCAAATATTTAAACGAAGGGCAAGCCGTTAAGCTGCATAGCCGCGATAAGTTAGACTCATTTATTAACGACTACAACGCAATGTTTGGCACAAGCTACTCCACCAAAGATAGTAAGTTATTTGAAGACTACTACAAAAATATATCTAAGCGCGTTAAAGCCAAAGAGATTGATATATTGCTGGTGGTAAATATGTTTTTAACAGGCTTTGATGCTCCTAAACTCAATACTTTATACGTTGATAAAAACCTTAAGTACCATGGCTTAGTACAAGCGTTCTCGCGCACTAACCGTTTATTGGGCGAGACTAAATCGCATGGTAACGTAGTGTGCTTCAGAAACCTTAAAAAAGCTGCTGACACGGCTTTTACGCTGTTTTCGAACAAGCAGCCTAAAGAATACATAGAAACACCTTCATATAATGAGCTACTTACTGATTTTAACAGCGCCTATGAAGCGCTAATGGCAATTACGCCTACTGTTGACTCAGTTGATGCATTACCTGACGAAGAGGCTCAAGCGTTGTTTGTGAGGCAGTTTCGCGAGCTTATGCGCTTAAAGAACATGTTAAGCAACTTTGCTGATTTTGATATGGACTCTACCTCGATGGGCGAGCAAGAGTTTCAGGATTATACGAGTAAGTATGCCGACCTTGGCAGGCAACTACGTGAGAACTCAAGCAAAGAGAAAGTATCGGTTTTAGATGACGTTGATTTTGAACTAGAGCTACTACACAGCGATATAGTAAACGTAACCTATATTTTGCAACTATTACGTGAGTTACATGGTGAGGAAAGCACCGACGAAAAAGCCCGTAAACGTCAAGTAATAGCAAACTTAATAGCCACAGACCCAACCTTATTAAGTAAAAAAGCATTAATAGATAAGTTTATGGACGAGCACTTACAGGGTATTCCCGCCAGTGCTGACGTTGATGAAGAGTTTGAGCTTTATTGGGAAAAAGAAAAGCGCCTAGAACTTGAGAAGTTTGCCCAAGAGCAAAAGCTAAACCAAGAACGCTTAGAAAAGTTAGTAACCCGTTATGAGCTAAGTGACGAAATGCCACTAAGGGATGACTTCGCTGACGTACTCGAAACCAAACCCAGCTTACTACAACGCAAAAAAGTACTGCCCATTATTACCGATAAATTTAAACGCTTTGTAGATACGTTTATGACAGGGTTTTAAAAGGCTGTAGTAGTATTTTGCTTAAGCCGTCAACGGTTGACGGTGCGTGTTTTTTAATTTTTAGGGTGGAAATTGATGAGAACTTTTTGCTTATCACTTGTTGGTCTATTGTTGTTTTGTCTCTTTCTAACAATAAATATATACAAAGGATATTTTTTAGAGCAGGGCCTTAGCCCTAGTATAATGAACAAAATTAGCTTCTTTAGCATGCTCTGCTTAATCGCTAGTTATATTTTTTCTTTTGCATTGGCTGTTATGTCAAAAAGACGATTAGATGAAAAAGCTTTCCTACTTATGTTTATAGCAATATGGTTTGGGGTTATGTTACCTAAGCACTTATTACCAAACTTGAATATTGTTGAAAATTCAATGGCATACTTCTATGTTGATATTGTTAAAGATTTAGCATTATTATCTTGCGCAGGAGCTGCAGGTAGTTTGTTTGCTACGTTTGCTGAATCTCATACAGCAGTAAAAAAAATAGGTCATCACCATGATGAGTGTAAGTTCTCAGGCTCACTACAAGAAGTTAAAGCAGTATCAGCGAAGGTCAGTAAACTGACTAAAGTTCTATATATTTCAATAAGTGTGCAAGCATTGTTAGTTGTTATTATTTTATTTTTGACGCTATCTTAGCAACCTTTTCACATTTATATTTTCAGCTAACTCTAAATTACTAATGCTACAGGCGCCTAAGAAATATATTTTTATAAAAAATTAAATTTACACTATTTCCCCCCCATCTCAACCTTAATTTAATTTGGCATTATTCTCTTCGTTGTTAGGAGCACCTAACAATAAATTTTATTTTTGGAGATAAGAATGACTAAGAAAGAAACCCCTATGACTACCGATGCTTTGGCCCGTATACAAAGAAATGAAGCAAAGCAAAATGGTGGCGGCGTTGATTCAAATGGTTTTGCTGCTCGTGCAGCTAGAGCTGCAAACAAAAATCAACAAGGGAAAAAATAACATGGCTCAACATGATGATGACAACCGCTCACAGCAGCTAAACCCAGAGCATGATGCTTATTGGCAAAGCAGAGGAGAAGATGAACGCCCTGATGACTGGGAAGATCTTTTGGACGATGAAGATTAGGTTCAAACTCTACATTAAAGCAGCTGTGTAATTACGTAGCTGCTTTATTTACTGTATCTGTATAGTGTTTGAAATAAGAAGGGTACTGACCAATCACTGTCTTGAAAATAGGTATCGTTTTTTCACTGTGAGCTTGCTCATAGCATTCTTGGATTTTTGTATCTATAGCTCTAGCAATTCTAAAGTATACGGTTAGCGCCAAAGAGTCGTAATTTCCGTGCTTATCAAAGACTGCATTAATAAACTCCTCTAACTTTAAAAATGAAGGTAAGTTTTTTCCATTTCGCCAATCTTTTAATTGTTTGTATTGCTTATCATTTAAAGACTCTCCGCTGTTGGGATTATCTGAGGGAAACTTTTTAAGAGGAATAAAGCTAGCGAGCCTTCTCCAAGTCATAGGTTTGCCGTTTGAGGATACTAGCTCTTTTAGTTCTATTAACACTGAGTCGAAACAGCCATTAGATTCATCTGACTCAATTAATGTATTAAGCACGTTTGTAAAAAAGCTAGTGCCTTTTTTGGGGTTATAGTTCTCATCTAACCTACGGTAGTATGAGTGAAGACCTACTTCATAGTTTGCAATGGCGGATAAATAGAAATCAAATATTAAGTGGTACGTTACTTCAATAAGAGCTAGGCCATCCTCTTCTGTATAATCTTCCCGCTTTTTATCTGAATTGTAAAACTCATTAATAATATTGAGTTGCTGCCGTGGCACTAAGCTATGGGATTGCCAGTATGGTTTTTGTAACTGCCAAATATCTTTTGGGCTTTTCTTATCAATACTTTTTGATTTCGCTTTGTTATGTATTTCACTCATCATTAAGTAGTCAAACTGAGATCGAGCTTCTAACCAATCTATTAATAGGTTTAATTCATTGTCGTTTTTGTTACTTTTTTTACTGGCGTTAAATCCATATATGCATGAGTAGTAGGTACTCGCGTTAGAGGTAACCTTCATCGCTCTAGTTGTTTTTTTATATACTTTGAGGTTGAACACCTCATTTATATTCGGAGAGAGAGACTTAAACCATGTATAAATTTTTTTAAATGTTGGCTTGCCTACTCCTCGACTTGATAAATGAAATATAGAGCTTTGACTGACAGACAAGTCAGAATCATAAAATGATTGGGCATGAGTAATCATGCCACTAATGTTACTTGGTAAGTGTAATAGCTGGGCGACTTCATTTAGAGGGGGTAGGTACACACTTTTAAAATGAATATTTTTAAATACATATTTGCTACCTTCATTAGGTTTGAGCATATTTAGTCCTTTATTAAGCTAACCATATAACTTCTTACAAACTTTACGTTATTACCTATAAAATTCAATGATTTGCTGCTTCATAGGAAGCTTTTAGATAAAACCCCTTTTTTTATAAGTAAAAACTGTTTTTTTGCTTCACTCATTTGCTGGTGGAAGTAGGGGGCTTTGACAACCTCGGTATGTATATGAAAATGAAGATGCTGACTATCAGTATCTTTGTAATACGCATCAAGTGCTGATTGAACAATAATAAAGGCCTCTGCGCCATAGTATTCACAAATACGATATTTAAAGCATTCTAACGCTACCCTGTATTGTGATACTAGATTGTTCACCTCGGAGTTGTTAATACTTTTCTGCCCAACTATATCGCACAATTGAATGTATGCTTTAAGAGAGTCTTCTATTAATACGGGGTCATAGCCTTTCATTAGGTTCCATCCAAAACCATTTTTAACGGGATTGGTTCGTACAGCAAGTTTACCCTCGGTTGTTTTTGCACCTGTAGAGCGACCTCCATGCAATTTACAACGACCATTTCGCTTGTTGCCTAGGCGCTTGCAGGGATTACCTGAACGTGTTTTGGCTCCGCACTTGGGTAGACTGTCTAAATCAAACTTACTCATTTTTTGCCTTTTTATGATCGATCATGTTCGGTGAACTTTCGGTTCATAGGGTTTGTTTTTTGAAAATCCATTTTCTTTAAAGTTTTTAAAATCGAATATTTATATGCTTACCATCATGGGGTGAACATATAAATCAATGGGTTATGATATTTTAATGCCGCGTAAAGCGGACACTTAGTAGCGCTTTGTATTGTTTGTTCGCGTAAGGTGATCGATCACTTTGCATGTGTATACTTCGGTTCTTAGAGTGCTGCAAAGGTACTTCAGCGTTATTAACTTGATTAGGGTGATCGCTGTACTGCAATGAACGATGAAGTTTAGATTGTATTAGCTGTGTACTGCTTATACCTGATAACCTTTTTAGTAATTTGATACCACCAGCCTCTGAGTTATCTAGGTTTATTAGAGCCGCTTCTTTATTTTGCTGGTATGTAATAGCTGGATTTACAAGTAGCATATCGTTAAAGCGTCTATCAACGTGCTCTGTTGAGTATTCAAGTTTACTAAATAAGTAGCTATGAGCCTTAATGCTAGCTTCTTTTGTGGCACGTTTAGTAAAATAACTTAAGCGGTATAGAGCTGGTTCTATACTGAATTTATTACCCCTGTGCATTAGGTAGTATGGGTGCTTGACCAGTGAGGCTGAGCCTAGGCCTTCAGATTCCCAAGCATGCTTTAATTGGTAGGTTAACTTACTGCTATGATTTATTTTATGCCCGCTTAACAACACAGCTAAATGATAATGATGATTTGAAGATGTATTTCTCTCTCTAGCGCATATGTAACTTACTTTGCAGTTATATTGTTTTGTAAGTATCGAAAACTGTTTTTTAATAAATTTTAAGAACGCCTGATTATTAATAGAATAAGATTTAGTACTTAGGTCTATTCTTGCTACGAGTACTTTAGAGTAGTGAGAAAGCATACATTCACAATGCTTAAACACTTTAGTTAATGCTTTTAGATCTTGGCCTTTTGTCTTTGGTTTGAATACTCTGTAGCTATGGTCTTTGTATATAAAGTTTACTGAGTTAGTTGTTGATATTTTAAAGGTCATTGTTCTATCTATTTGCTTTAGTTATTAATGGTATCTTTCTTATATTATTTAATATCCGCTATTAGTGGATAGGCGCTTTACAGATAAAAGCCCTTTTAAAATAATAACTAAGATATGTTTTTAGTTTGTTGAATAGCGTGTTTTTACTGATCATTTTGTTTCAAAGTGCGTCATCAGTAGGCCAAAAAAAAGCAGTTTATTTACCTGCTTTTGAGTGTTTATTAGCTAGCCAATTTTTATAATCTTGAAAATGCCACATGGACCGTCCATTTATTACATGAGCTGGTGGGGGGAAATGGCCAGCCTTTATCCATCTTCCAAGTGTTGACCTACTGATGTTAAGAAGCTTTTGCAATTCAGGCTTTTTAATCATTCGAGCATCGTCAATATACATAGCAAGATCTGGTGGCTTTTTCTTGTTCATTGAGGTCGCTCCATATTTATTACTTCGCGAGATTTTACAAAGTCTAAAAGCTCGCTTAATAACCAACAAACTCTGTCGCTATCGGCATGAAGCTTTCTTCTTTTCGGAAAGAGGCCTTTTTTTTCTAAAGCCCAAGCGCTGGTTCGAGAGACAGCCGTTATTTTGGCTCTTTCTGCTTCTCTGACTAGGCGGTCAGTAAATTGCATTGTTGGTGTTGTTAGCTGGTTCAAATTGGTTTCTCCGGTTCATCATTGTTGATGGGAGAATTATGAAAGAATATAGGGATAGGAAAGCCCTACTCACTAAGTGGGTAGGGCTCTTTTTTACTGTTATTAACTGAAATTTAAGAATAAATTATTTTAATTTATTTCTAATTTCCGCAGTGTTGTATTTTTTCTTTAGCAACTGGCTGAGTTTTATGGGGTATGCCTTACCCTTTGCACTTATCAGCTTAGGCTTATGCAAGTTCTTTTTGATATATGCTTCAGTGTCTTCACATCTTTTGAATATATGAAAGCACTCCAGTTCCTTATTTTTAATATAGAAATCGTAAATAAGAGGATGTATCGCTTGAGCTAGAATCTTTTTAGATAGTTTACCGTAATCTCCGACTGAATCTAGGTAATTAGCCATTTCCAATATGAGCGATTTGAGAGAGTCAGTCTTTGCTGCTGTTTTTATTCCACCAGCTTGCGTATCAAGTACACCTTTTTGGAAACCTCTCTCAGCATGCTTTTCCAGATTAACTCTCATATCATGAGCGCCAGCATGATAGCCGATAAGAAGCGCACTGGTTAAAGCATCACTTAGCTGATGTTCGCTAGAGTTGTAAGATGAACTCAGAGTATTAGAAAGATTTTTTAGCTCGTTATCAACTTCTCTAAGCATTGTGTGCTCATCTTTAGGAAATAGCTCTTTATTAGTCTTTAGCTTTTCAACTCGGTACTTGATTAACTTAAGAAGCTCAATGCCTGAGTACAAAGATTCTAAGGCCACTTTTAAATGATTATCTTGCTTTAGGGTGTCACTGTTTAACTGATTAAAAAGCATCTCAGGAAAAACCATATTCTTTAGATTTTCAATCTGCTGCTTTTTACCATTATTTGTAACGCCAGTAATAGGAGCTGTTTTTGAAGCAGTCATAATAAGCTCAATTATCTTGAATTAAAGGTATAACAAGGTTTGCTAATTCATTTAGCGCTTTTTGTCGCTCATCAAAGTAATCGTATCGGTTATATACTCCTTCAACCCCTTTAATCTTATGATTCAAACAGCGCTCGGCTACATTATCAGGAACTCCTAATTGCGCCAAAAGACTACGGCATGACCGCCTTAGGTCGTGAACTACAAAGTATTCAATACCTACAGGTGAAGCGATTTCTTCTAACTGAGCATAATTAATATCATCCTCATCAATCTCTCCAAGCGCTTGAGCATGTACCAAAAATGGCTGTGATTGAATCTTTAGACCTTCTCGCGGTATACATTTTGGAAATAATTTAAATTTATTCACTTAGATTAATTCCTTTTGATACCATTGATATCTTGGCTCTAGGAAGTATTTGATTTGCCATTATACTTGCAAGCTTCCTTCGCTCACCTAAATAGTCATATCTGTTGTAAATGCCAGCAACACCACTAATAGTATGATTTAGATAACGTGTTACATCGTTTCCTTCATAACCAAGTTCAGCGAATAAGCTACGACATGTTCGTCTTAAGTCATGGATAGTAAAGTGCTTAATGCCTCTAGGCTCAAGTAGGTTAGGGTATGATTTTTTGCTAATACTTTTGCCAAACATTTTAGCTAAGGCATGATTTAAAGTGTTTTCGCACATATGACCATCTTTGCTAACTTTTCTTGCTGGGAATACGTATTCGGAGCCACACGATTTTATTTTTAACTCTTCAAATATGGGTATGACTTCGTCAGCAATAGGAATCTGAATATAAACTTCTTTTTTATTTCTTGTGCCTAAATTCCAAATCTTTTCATTAAAATCAAATTCTTCCCACTTTGCTTGAGTGACCTCTGTTTTACGGTTACCAAATACAAGAAGTAATACCATTGCTAAATAGTTATCTCTGGTAAAAACAGTCGAATTCTCTCTGAGTACATCAAATGTACTTTCAATTTCTTGCAGGCTTAATGCTCTTTTTCTACTTTTGGTTTGCCCCCCAGCGTCATTCTGACTAAAAGCTGCAGCAGGGTTTGACTTTGTGAGATCAAGTTTTTGTGCATGTTTAAATAGATTTTTACATAGGTTTAAGCACTTTGTAGATATAGAGGGACGGCCATCATTTACAACTTCTTTTATAATAGCCCTAATATCACGTGCATTTACATCATCAATTTTGAGCTTACCAATGTATGGTTTTATATCTTTAGTATATTGTCTTTCGAGCAAGTGAGGATTTTTTACTTCCTTACTTTTATCTTTAAACCAGTCATTAAATAGATCGTTCATTGTTATGATAGTTTCTTGTCCCTGTCTTACTCTTTCGGCAAGTGGGTCTATACCATTCTTAATTTTCTTATTTATTAAGGCTGCTTCAATTCGAGCGTCAGATAATGTCTTGTCTGGAAAGTTGCTACCTTTTAGAGTCATAAAGTGGCGTTTATTATTGATAGTGTATCGAAGCTCCCAAGCACCGCTTTTTTTATCTTTGCTAGGCTTTATATAAAGGCTGTCACCAACACTAAACCTAAGCGTTTTACAGCTCTTAATATTTGCTTTGATTTCTTTTACATTCATTGAGTTACATCAAAAATGGTTACCAAGGATTATAGAAAGTGGTTACCAAGCGGTTTGGTAACCACTTTGGTAACCACTTGGACACGTACAATAGGGGGCTAGTATGAACGGTAGAAAACAAAAAGCCTAGAAAAATCTAGGCTTATTAATGAGTTATAAACAAGGTGAAACAGGCTAAAACGCTATTCTATGTTTTGAATTTGCTCTCTCATCTGCTCAATGAGCACTTTTAGCTCTACAGCTGCATTAGTAATATCACTATTAATAGACTTAGAGGCTAGGGTGTTTGCTTCGCGGTTAAACTCCTGCATCATAAAATCTAAACGGCGGCCACAGGCGCCACCTTTATTAAGAATTTTTTTAGTTTCTTTTACGTGCGATTTTAAGCGGTCGAGTTCTTCGGCAACATCTTGCTTTTGCGCAAGGTAAATAAGCTCTTGTTCAAGGCGAGATTCGTCAATGTCGGTTTTTAAGTCTTCAAGCTTTTGATTAAGCTTTTCACGCTGCCACTTTGCTATTTCTGGTAAGTGACTTTCTACTACAGTAACTTGCTCAAGTATGGCATCAAGACGAGTGGCAATCATTTCTTCTAAATTTGCGCCTTCATCGCCACGAGCTGATTTAAAATCTTCAACTACTTGGTCAAAGCCCGCTATAAGTGCTTTATTAACGGTATCTAAATCGAGCTCCTGTGCTTCCATTACGCCAGGCCAGCGCAGTATATCAACTGGGTTAATGTCGCCACTGCTTTGTTGCTGCACCCATTTAGCACTATTTATTAGTTGCTCAGCAAGTGACTCATTAATTGATAGCTCACCCACGTGTGCTGGATTTGCAACAAACTTTAAAAATACTTCAACTTTACCGCGTTGCAAATTTTTACGTAAACGCTCACGAATTACCGGCTCCATGCCACGAAATTGCTCTGGTGCGCGAATAAACGTTTCAAGGTAGCGCTGGTTTACTGAACGAATTTCCCAGGTGCCAGTGCCCCAATCGCCTTTAATTTCGCGACGCGCATAAGCAGTCATACTGTGGATCATGGATAAGTTCCTAAAATTTATTAATACAATATTGCGATGATTATACCGTAACACTGCTTAACCTCTAGAGAAAATTTATTACGCTGAATATTTTACAATCAGCATGGCATCTACCTGCACATGCACTTATAATGTCGCAAATTCAGAATTAAGGGGATCGTCAATGCGTCCAAGCGAAAGAACACCTAACCAAATTAGACCGGTATCATTTACACGTAATTACACATTACACGCTGAAGGCTCAGTACTTGTTGAGTTTGGTAATACCAAAGTACTTTGTACTGCTACGGTTGAAGCAGGTGTACCACGTTTTATGAAAGGCCAAGGTAAAGGTTGGATCAACGCTGAATACGGTATGCTACCGCGCTCAACGCATACGCGTAATGCTCGTGAAGCAGCACGTGGTAAACAAGGCGGTCGTACTATGGAAATTCAACGCTTAATTGCTCGCGCATTAAGAGCTGCAGTAGATTTAAAAGCGCTTGGCGAAAACACCATTACAATTGATTGTGATGTGATTCAAGCTGATGGCGGAACACGCACTGCATCTATCAGTGGTGCATGCGTTGCTTTAGTTGATGCACTTACTCACATGCGCGCTAAAGGAATGATCAACTCAAACCCACTTAAGCACATGATTGCTGCTATCTCGGTAGGTATTTATAAAGGCCAACCAATTAGTGATTTAGAGTACCTTGAAGATTCTGAAGCCGAAACCGATATGAACGTAATTTTAACTGAAACAGGTAAAATTATTGAAGTGCAAGGTACCGCAGAGGGCGAACCATTCTCGTTCGACGAATTAGATGAGCTACTTACACTGGCTAAACATTCAATCCGTGAAATTATTGACGTTCAAAAACAAGCGTTAGCATAAGCGAGTACCCCAATGAAAGATTATCAAAAAGAGTTTATTGAATTTGCTTTAGAAAAGCAGGTTTTAAAATTTGGCGAGTTTACCCTTAAATCAGGTCGTACAAGCCCATACTTTTTTAATGCTGGCCTTTTTAGCACAGGACGTGATTTAGCACGTTTGGGTCGTTTTTATGCATCAGCTCTTGAAGACGCCGCAATAGAATACGACGTTTTATTTGGCCCAGCTTATAAAGGTATTCCTATTGCAACCACTACCGCAGTAGCGCTGGCAGATCACCATGATAAAGATGTACCTTATTGCTTTAACCGTAAAGAGAAAAAAGCACATGGTGAGGGTGGTACATTAGTAGGTTCTGCATTAACGGGCAAAATTATGCTGGTGGATGATGTGATCACCGCAGGCACTGCAATTCGTGAATCTATGGAAATCATTGCCGATAACGGCGCAGACCTAAGTGGTGTACTAATAGCACTTGATCGCCAAGAAAAAGGCAAAGCTGAGCTTTCAGCTATTCAAGAGGTTGAGCGCGACTTTAATACCAAAGTGATCTCTATTGTAAAATTAGCTGATCTTATTAGCTACCTTGAGAGTCAAGGTACAATGGACGAGCATTTAGCATCAGTCAAAGCATACCGAGATCAATACGGTATTGCCTAACTAAAAAAAGCCTCGCAATTGCGGGGCTTTATTTTGACCACAGTAAATAGAGCTAATAATGAAAGATGTATTTAAACCTAACGGCCTTGGTGTAAAGCGTATATTTAAAGCGACGTATTGTTCGTACCTTGGTTTTAAAGCGGCCTTTATAGAAGAAGCGGCTTTTAGGCAAGAGTTGCTACTTAGCATTATTTTGCTACCCATTTCTTTTTGGCTAGCTTCATCGGTATTACATTGGGCATTGTTAGTAAGTACATTACTGATCATATTGATTGTGGAATTACTTAATTCAGCAATAGAAGCGCTCACTGATCGCGTAAGTACAGAGCGCCATGTATTATCGGGGCGTGCAAAAGATATGGGATCTGCAGCGGTAACACTCTCATTAATGATCCTTACGATCGTGTGGGGTGCTAGTTTGTATATCAAGTTATTTCAGTAAACCCTCTATATAAACCAATTAATGCACCTAAAATGTTAATAAAGTGCTAGTTATGTTGTGTTTTTAGCGCATTTAGCTCAAATACTCAGCGAACAGTCATTTATTTCAAGTTTTCTTCAAAAAAGGGTTGATCTGTTTTCGGATCTCCCTATAATGCGACCCCACTGAGACGGCAGACAGCAACGCTTAGCGAGGCACGAGCTACTTAGTGAGTCGAGTAAAACTTAGTTTTAAAAACTTTCAAGTTTAACAAAATTAAGTGTTGACAAAAAAATAGGAAAGCGTAAGATGCGCAGCCCTAGCGAGATAAAGTT
>NZ_JAQREK010000031.1:0-28830 GCF_028599265.1 Pseudoalteromonas sp. Angola-4
GTTTGTGAGAATAGAAAGTCAGGGCTTTATCTACGGAGCAGTATTAAATACTAGGCGCAAAGGCAAGCTCACTGACTTCGATGTGATAAATGATAGCTAATCATTTATCAACGAGAGATACAAGGCGTGAAGCTTGCTCACGCAAAAAAGCAAAAGCGTAAATAGATTTTATATTAACGCGCCAGCAAGCAAGGCGCCTATAGGCCATGCATCACGCCCTATCTACATCAAACGCGATGACTTCTTTTATTGTATCTTTAGCGGTGGCTAGCATAACTAACCTGTCTATACCCATAGCAACGCCTGCGCATTGCGGTAAGCCGTGCTCAAGTGCGGCGATTAAGCGGGTATCCATAGGCACGTGGTTTAACCCATTGGCAGCGCGATAAGCGTTATCTTCATCAAAGCGCTTTGCCTGCTCTTTAGCATTAGTTAGCTCATTAAAGCCATTCGCTAATTCCATATTTTTATAATAAAGCTCAAAGCGCCCTGCTACACGGTTATCGTGCTCACAAATTTGTGCCAATGCCGCTTGCGATGCCGGAAAATGATACACAAAACACGGCTTAGTTTGCCCAATAGTTGGCTCTACTTTCATACAAAATAACAGCTGCAGCAAGGTATCTTTATTGGTTTCGTTTTCGGCTATATCGGCAAAGCCGTGATCGCAGGCAAGTGTTTGTAATTGCGTAAGCGTAGCTGTTAACGGGTCAAGCGCTAACACTTGCTCAAATACTTGTTGGTAAGTAAGACGCTCTGCAGGCTCTACATTTAAAATGAGCTGCATTAGCTCATCCATTTCATCCATTAATGCAAACTCATCAAACCCAGGGCGATACCACTCAAGCATAGTAAATTCGGGGTTATGATGGCGTCCCGCTTCTTCGTTTCTAAATGCCTTACAAAGCTGAAATATGGGCCCTGAGCCTGCTGCTAGCAAACGCTTCATTGCAAATTCAGGCGATGTTTGTAAATAAAGCGGCAAGCCACCCGCGTGGCCTGGGCCTACAAACTGTGTATTAAAACTTGCTAAATGCACATCGGTTACACTGGCACTGCTTAAGCTCGGTGTTTCTACTTCCATTACATTACGCGTATAAAAAAACTCACGAATAGTTCTCAGTATGACTGCACGTTGCTTAAGGGTGTTTATGCTTGCACTAGGTGCCCAAGGTGTTGCTGACATATTTTCTCCAAAAAAAATCCCAGCTTAAGCCGGGATTTTATAAACCGTACTCAAGCTTACTTAACACGGCCTACGTATTCACCGCTACGGGTGTCTACTTTAATTACTTCACCAATTTGTACGAATAATGGAACGCGTACTACTGCACCAGTGCTAAGCGTTGCAGGTTTACCGCCTGTGCCCGCTGTATCGCCTTTAAGGCCAGGATCAGTTTCAGTGATCTCAAGCTCAACAAAGTTAGGTGGAGTAACCGCGATTGGGCTACCGTTCCATAATGTAATAGTACATACATCGTTTTCTACTAACCATTTAACGGCATCGCCAAGTGCTTTTTCGTCAGCGGCAATTTGTTCAAATGTTTCGTTGTTCATGAAATGCCAAAACTCACCGTCTGTGTATAGGTACGCTAAGTCGGTATCCATTACATCGGCGCCTTCAACTGATTCACCCGATTTAAAGGTTTTTTCAAGCACCTTACCAGAGATAAGTTTGCGGATACGAACACGGTTAAACGCTTGGCCTTTACCAGGTTTTACCATTTCATTTTCTAAAATACTGCAAGGTTCGCCGTCCATCATAATTTTTAGGCCGCCCTTGAACTCGTTGGTGCTATAATTCGCCATCGTTTCCTCTATTTAATTTTTTTCGAGTAATCTACGTGCCAATGATACAAAGAAATGAAACAAATTTGCATAAAAACTGGCAAAAAGAATTAGCAAATGTAGTTACCTGCCCAAAAACCTTGCTTGACATGGTCGGTTTATCGAGCCAAGCCCATGAAAACGACCTAAAAGCCCGCAGTTTATTTCCGGTACGCGTGCCAGTCCCTTTTATAAAAAAAATACGCAAGGGCGATGCAAACGACCCCTTATTGCTACAAGTTATGCCACGCCATCAAGAGTTTTTAACCAAAACAGGTTTTAATAAAGATCCTTTACTAGAGCAAGACAACGAACAGCCAGGGCTTTTACATAAATATAAATCCCGTGTTTTAATTATGTTTAAAACTGGCTGTGCAGTAAATTGCCGTTACTGCTTTAGACGCCACTTCCCGTATCAAGAAAACCAGCTTAATAAAAAAAGCCTGCTTGATGCGCTGAGCTATATAAAATCAGATGCCAACATAAACGAAGTGATTTTAAGTGGTGGCGACCCACTTATGGCCAAAGACGATGCCATTAGCTGGTTTTTAGATGAGCTTGAACAATTACCTCAAATTAAACGCATGCGAATACACAGCCGTTTACCTGTGGTAATACCTGCGCGAATTACCGATGAGCTGTGCGCGAGGCTAAAGCAATCACCGCTAAAAATTATATTTATTAACCATATAAATCATGCCAACGAAATAGACGACGAGTTTAAAGCCGCCATGCAAAAGCTAAAGCAAGCAGGCGTAACGTTATTAAACCAGGCAGTTATTTTAAAAGAGGTGAACGACACCGTTGAGGCACAAATAAATTTAAGTGAGGCGTTATTTGATGCAGACGTACTGCCATACTATTTATATTTGCTAGATAAGGTTGAAGGCGCAAGCCACTTTGATATTAACGAAGAGCAAGCAATAAAAATAATGGCAGAACTATTAAAAGCCCTGCCTGGATTTTTAGTGCCTAAATTAGTAAGAGAAATAGGCGGTCAAAAAAGCAAAACACCTATCGACCTTAAGCTAATTTAAACGTATATATTTACATTGTTACCCAGTGTTGCAGTGACCGACTGAGCCGGTGATTGCGCACTTGTTGGCTGGGCAGCACCTTCAATTAGTGCAAGTGCTGCTGCGCCATCTGCTAATTGCTGCTTTTTAGACAAAGCAGCGGTATATACTTCACCACCTTGGCCAGAGCTAGACATAGCGGGTAGATTTCCACCTGATATATTCATCGTTATAAGCCTTAATCAACCTGACATTTAAATGTATTCCAAGTACTATATCGGCAATGCAGTACAAAGCTTTAGGAAAACCATGGATTCTATAATTGAACAACTCAACGCTAACTTAAAAATTGTTTATCGCCAAGCACTTGATGCCGACAAAAAACTAGATGAGCTACAGCAACAAGGCCACGGTAAATTTAAAGCCTTGTTCCCAGCTGATGCCGGATTTAGTTTTGAAGCTAAACGCTTTAAGCCATACGTACTTGATGTAGCAGCCGATGTAGAAAGCTTAAGCACAGATGGTTTTGATGAAGAAAAGCTTAAAACAACGGTTATTAAGCTACAACAGTTACTTACCCTGCTCGCTACGTTTAAGTAAAGCGTAAAACAAATGCCGCAATTTAGCGGCATTTTGTTTAATCTAAATTTGCTAAAATTTGCTCGCCAAACCATTCGGTTATTAAGCGTTTTTCATAAAAAAACGGCTCGTCGCGACCCATTTTAATTTTATCCATAAAGCCCATGTCTTTAAGCTCTACATCGTCCTCTTCACTCACTACACTCCCTTTATTATCGCTTAGCGAGTAATTTAGCTTAATGCGCGGAAAATAAATAGGTTTTACTACGCGTATTTCATCCATACCGCCATAGCGTACGTCCCCTGCTAAATCGATATCGGTTATTTCTAAATTTAGCTTGTAGCCTTTTGGCAATTGCTCGGCAAGTTTAGAAAAATGTTTTTCGAACTGAGTAGCAATTTGTTTGTGGTACGACGCTTTACCCTGGCTAGAAGCGCGCACATCGCGGTAGTCTTTAAAATCTTGCCACTTAACTACAGATTCTCCAGCGTGTGCAAATGCAGGTAATGTAATACACATTGCCATAGCGATTGTTTTAACTGAATTCATAGCATTCTCCAAAGGGGCAGTACTAATTATTTAGACTTAGCCCAGTAATAGACCATACAAGTTTAACACTAGTTTATTAACCATTACTTAATTAACCTATTTTAATACGCTTTTAAAATAAAGCATGTAAATAGTAAGAATATATGATGAAATTAAGATAATTGAAAAAGGTATCCACGGAGCATTCATGGCAATTTTAGTAACAGGCGGCGCAGGCTACATAGGCTCACACACCGTTTTAGAACTTTTACAGCAAGGCAGCGAAGTTGTTGTTGTTGATAATTTAAGTAACGCATCAAAAGAGTCGCTTGCACGCGTAAAGCAAATCACAGGCAAAGAAGCCACGTTTTACCAAGGCGACATTCTTGATAAAGTTTTTTTAGATGCCATTTTTACAAGGCATACCATAGAGAGCGTTATTCATTTTGCAGGCTTAAAGTCAGTGGGTGAGTCGGTAGCTAAACCTGTTGAGTACTATCAAACAAACGTACAAGGTACGCTTACACTTGTAGATGCCATGCG
The DNA here is from genome assembly GCF_028599265.1 of Pseudoalteromonas sp. Angola-4. NCBI lineage: Bacteria > Pseudomonadati > Pseudomonadota > Gammaproteobacteria > Alteromonadales > Pseudoalteromonadaceae > Pseudoalteromonas > Pseudoalteromonas sp. Angola-4. The sequence continues at coordinate 4,495 of NZ_JAQREK010000031.1, forward strand.
TGATGCAGGCGTATTTAAATTAGTATTTAGCTCATCAGCCACAGTTTACGGCGACCCTGCAAGCTTACCGATTAAAGAAGACTTCCCGGTAGGTGGCACAACTAATCCGTACGGCACATCAAAACTGATGGTTGAGATGATGCTGCAAGATATTGCTAAATCAGATGAGCGTTTTGCATTTGCTATTTTACGCTACTTTAACCCAGTGGGCGCACATGAGTCAGGCTTAATTGGCGAAGATCCAAATGGTATTCCTAATAACTTATTACCATTTATTGCCCAAGTTGCAGTAGGTAAATTAAAGCAGCTTGCTGTATTTGGTGATGACTACGACACCGTTGATGGCACTGGTGTGCGCGACTATATTCACGTTGTAGATTTAGCGATGGGGCACTTAAAAGCGCTTGATAAAATTGCCGACAATACCGGCGCACTTGTATATAATCTTGGCACAGGCAATGGTTACTCTGTACTGCAAATGGTTAACGCCTTTATAAAAGCCAGCGGCCAAGACGTTCCTTATCAAGTATCGCCTCGTCGCCCTGGCGATATTGCTGCATGTTACGCCGCGCCAGAAAAAGCACTTAATGAGCTAGGCTGGAAAGCGGTGCGTGGAATAGATGCCATGATGGAAGACACATGGCGTTGGCAGTCAAATAACCCTAATGGTTATAAAAGCTAATTAAAAAATACTTTATAAATTTTGCCTGTTTCACAAGCGGGCAAATCACCTATAAACAATTTTGCTACCGCGCTAATTTTTTAATGGAGACGTAGAGCTTGCTCACGTTAGAAACGAAGCTTCTCATAGCTTTATCAAAGAGGTTTAACACAACGTAAAAGCGCTGCTTTTAAACGCCAGCAAGCTGCGCATCTACAACTAATTATTACTTTTTCACTGCTGCATGTTTTTGTGGTGATAAAACCACTTTAGGTGTTTGTTAAAAAATTTACCACCGAGGGCACTGAGGCGCTACGCGCTGCACTGAGAAAAAGCTCTTCTCCTTCACTTCTCTGGGTTCTCAGTGGTGACGTAATCGCTTTTAAAACGCCAGCAAGTCGCGCGCTAACAATGTAATATTGAAAAGGTGTTACCAATTTTGCATTTCGACAATACGCGACTGCGTTCGCGCATATTCAAAGCTTAACTTTTCCCCCTGATACAAAGACTCAACGTGCGCATGGGCGTTAATAACTAATAACTTGTGGCAATCGTAAAACTCGTCCACCAATGCAATAAAGCGCCGCGCTTCGTCATCTAAATAATGCTCATTTAGGGTTTGTTTTTCGCGTTGATAACTGTCTTCAATACCATGCACTATTACTTTACCTGTTGCGCCTACACCCATTTTTGGCACATTTTCTATATATAAAATATCAAACTGCTTGGCTAAAAACATATAATCGTAAGCGCTACGCGCTCCTGAGCAAAGCGCCATAAAATCGATCATTATTGCATTATCTGCGGTTAATAAACACGGTAAGCTGCGGGAGTGTACCTGTAAAATTTGATTTTCCTTTGCTTGTGGATACTGAGATAAAAACTGCTTTTTAAACTCGCTTATAGGTAAATTAATAAAATAGTGGCGGCTATTTTTACCATACCTAAAGCGATGGTCATCCTGCCCTTCAACACTAATAACATGGCAATAACGGTTAATTAAATCGATTGTGGGTAAAAACCGCGCGCGCTGTAGGCCATTGCGATAAAGCTGCTCAGGTTTTGCGTTAGAAGTTGCCACCAGCACTACCCCACTATCAAACAAGGCGTTAAATAACCTTGCCATAATCATTGCATCGCCAATGTCGCTAACAAAAAACTCATCAAAACACAGCACTTTTATATCTTTCGCCCATTGTTTAGCAATTAACGTGAGAGGGTTTTTATGACCTTGCAGCTGGGCAAGTTGCGTGTGTATTTGCGCCATAAAGTGATGGAAATGCAGCCGCTGCTTACGCTCAGTGGGTAAATTTTTATAAAATAAATCCATTAGCATGGATTTACCCCGCCCCACCGGCCCATGCAAATAAACCCCTTTAATTAACGGCGCTTTTTTCCACCAAGGTATTTTTGTGTGTAACTGTATACTTAGGTTATTTAACGCATTTACTGCATTTTGCTGAGCGCTATCAACACACAGTTCACCCGCATCTATTTTTGCTTGGTAAAGCCTTAAAATTTGTGGGTAGTTTACTGACATGGGGTTTCACTATCGGCTATAATCGCCGCCATTGTAGCCGACTAAAAATGTGAACCAAAATGAAATTCCCTTGCCGCTTAGATAAATTTATTAGCCACCTAGCCGAGCTACCACGCTCAAAAGCTCGCGCGGGTATTAAACGCCAAGAAGTGCAAGTAAATGGGGAAGTTGTTAGCGCGTTCGATTTTCAAGTAACCCAGCAAGATGAAGTAACATTTGCTGGTGAGCCTATGGTATTTTTAGGTAAACGCTACTTTATGCTACACAAACCTGTAGGCTACGTGTGTGCCAATGTAGATGAACTACACCCCACCGTATTTGATTTACTCGATGAGCCAAATATGGCCGACTTTCATGTAGCAGGTCGCCTTGATATAGACACCACCGGCTTAGTACTTATTACTAACGATGGCGATTGGTCGCACCGTATTACCTCGCCAAAGCACAACAAATTAAAAACCTACTTAGTAGAAACACAAGAGCCTATAACCGAAGAAGCATTAGAACAACTACGCGACGGCGTACAACTTCACAACGAAAAAGATCTTACCCGCCCAGCTAAAGCAGAAGCACTTGCCACCTACAGCTTACGTTTATCAATCAGCGAAGGTAAATACCACCAAGTTAAACGCATGTTAGCCGCGGTAGGTAACAAAGTGGTAGAACTACACCGCGAGCAAATAGGTAATATTATACTGGACGAAAACTTAGCAAGTGGAGAGTATAGGGAGTTAAAAGAGGGAGAGGTTATCCTTTAAAGCTTTTAGCTTTTAGCTTTTAGCTTTTAGCTTTTAGCTTTTAGCAAAGTTAACACTCTTGCTTAGTTGTACTACCCTTTCTTTATTAGAATTGATAATAAATAGAGGGTGAAATGAATTTTGAAAATTTAGAAGTGTGGAAACGTTCTGCACGATTAAGCGCAGATATTTATAAGGCAACTGCAACCCTCAAGGACTATGGTTTTAGGGATCAGCTAACACGCTCGGGGCTCTCCGTGCCAAGCAATATAGCAGAAGGAATGTCCAGAGAGAGTAATAAAGAGAAAAGGCGTTTTCTAGATATTGCAAGAGCTTCCTTGGCCGAAGCAAGAACACAAATATATATTGGCATTGATATTAAATATATAAATAACATCGACGGCAAGGAGTGGCTTAAAGAAACAAACGAACTATCAGCCATGATCCAATGCCTCAAGCTAAAAATCCCACTGAACTAACACTTATAGCTAATAGCTAATAACTAACAGCTTATAACTCCCCACTTTCCTTACGATTTTATCTGCACTAAATCAAAGTCAGCCATGCCTGGTACAATCGCTTGCAAGCGTGATTCGGTCACATCGAGTGCGTTTAAACATTCACAGTATTCAGAGGCTTTAAGCTCAAGTTGCTGAGCCTTTTTTTGCAGTGATTTATCTATTTCTTTCGAGATAATATCCATACGTTGGCCCATGTCGTTAATGCGGTCTTCAATATTACCTTCGCGTGATTTAAACGCATCACCAAGCGACATTAAAATAGCCCCTAACGAACCATGTACGGCAGAGTGTATTTGCTGGCTAATTTCTTTAGTGAAAAAATCATCTATTTGCGAGAGCGACTGTGGCGCGATAAAAAAGAAATCATCGCCACGCTTAAATTTGTCCATAAGCGCACGCTCTACGTACTGGAGCTGGGTTTTTAGCACCTCGGGTTCTTTGTCAGACATCCCCTCGACTACATGTTCAATGGCGCTTAAACCTAAGTTAACACCATCGGTAGCCAAATTAACAAGCTCCGGCACCGTATGGCGAATACCATTGCTAAATTGCTCAAGTACTTTGCTTTCTTCAGTGCTTAAATCAACCCAGTAACCTCGAATAAAAAGCTGATTGTTATTATTAATTTGTACGCGTGTTTGGCCTTTATCAAGAATACGTATAACGTCGTCAGTGATAATTAAGCCATGACTAAGCTCAACATCGCACTGTGACTGAGCTAAAACAGCAGAGCTTGAAAGTGCTAAACACAACGCCAATATCGAACGAGATAACAACGCCATATACACCCCAACAAGCTAAAAAAGGAAGGCAAGTAGGTTAACAAAAAACCAACTTTATGCAAGAAAAATAGCTGTTAGCTGTTAGCTGTTAGCTGTTAGCTGTTAGCTGTTAGCTGTTAGCTGTTAGCTGTTAGTCAGAATAAATTATTAAGCATCGCGTTTACAATAAATACGGTTATATTTTATTAGTAGGCGTGAAGCTTGCTCACGCAATTGAAACATTTATACTTTTATACCTAGGCGCCTACAACGTTACCCTCTAGAGCGCAGCGTCTCTTAACCTCTTTGTGAATAAATCACTTAATATTTTGCACAAAGAGAAGCAAATGAGAAAGCATACAAGTAGCAGCGAGTTTACCTCGCGTCAGACATTTTGCATTAATAAATATACGCAGAATAAATTCCAAATATACCAGCAAGCTGCGCGCCTTTAAAATAAAACTTAACCTCAAAGCTCATTTGGGCTACAAATGAAGAGCTTACTCAAAATAACGACTTATCTACACGGGTTTGAGTGTTTTTCTTTCTTACTTAGTTATTTATTGCTAACCTCGCATTAACGTTTTTTACTTAAACAATTTTTTGCTAACGGAATAATTATGCTAAAAAAAATATCGCTACTTGTCGGGATGGCAATCAGTGCAAATGTAATGGCTAAAGGCGGCGTTTCACCTTATTTACCTTTAAATCAAGTTCCTGAGCTTGAACATCAAGTACAACGCCTTTTAGCTGTAAGTAAAAACACACACATAATGAGTAAGCCCTATAAAGCGCATGATATCTATAGAGTGCTACAAACAGTTAGGCATACTTACCCTGAGTTATATCAAACGCTTTCTTATCAACTTAGTCCCTACATTCAAAGCGACGCAGGCGCTTTTGCAAAGTTAACCATTGCAGCAGGTACTAAAAACAAAACACTGCCAAACCAGCGCGGGCAAACCACAAAAACCAACTTAATTGTTGAAGGCGGTGCATACGCAAACTTTGGCCGCCACTTTGGTGTAAATGTGGCTGGCATAGCCAACGAAGACGAAATACTTCCAACACAAAGCTTTGTTTACCTGGGCTATAAATACGCCCAACTAGATATTGGCTACCGTGAACATTGGTATTCTCCCTTTGAAGACAGCGCCATGCTACTAAGCACACAAGCTAAAACAACGCCCTCTATAACAATAAGTAACGTAGAACCAATCACTAGCTTTAACATTAGATACGACATGTTTATTAGCCAAATGACAGAGCAAAGCGGCATTCGTAAAGGTAACTACGACCCTATAAACGGTAATGATTTTTCGCCAGGTAAACCGTACTTATTTGGCTTACACACAAGCTTTGCAGCAACTGAAAACTTAACTATAGGTTTAAGCCGCTTAATGCAATTTGGCGGCGGGCCACGTAGCGTAACATTAAAAGACTTTGCAGAAGGTTTTTTTAAACCAGGCAGTAAAGATAACCTTACAACTTCTGAAGCAGAAGAGTTTGATACAGATTATGAGCTTGGCGATCAACTAGGCTCTATTACGTTTGAGTATAATAGTAGTCTTTATTCACTGCCCTTTGAGCTTTATGGTGAAGTTGCGCTTGAAGATACACTCGGGGGCGGCTCACGTAATAATGCATACAGTTTTGGACTATATTTACCTTTTATAGCAAACGATCATAGCCTTCGTTTTGAGCACAGTAACTTACAACAAAGCTGGTATGCAAATAGCATTTACAAAGATGGAAACCGTAATTCAGGTAATGTTATCGGCCATTGGGCTGGTGATGAGCACAACTACACCGACTATACACCCTCTAAAACAATGAGTCTCAATTGGCACTGGCAGTTGAGCTCCATAGAAACACTCAATACCACTATTCGCACGCTTAAAAATAAGCGTGATGGCTATAAAACTAGCTATGAGCTCCAAACAGCCTATACACGTAAATTAAGTAAACCAATAATGGGGGCACAGAGTTGGGGGGCAGAGCTTTATCAGGGCAAAGATGTATACGGGGAATCATTTTCACGCTTAGCTGTATTTGCAAAATTTTAAAGTTTATTAAAGGCGCACCTTAAAGTTTTGCTTTAAATATTTAAGTAGCAGCGAGTTTACCTCGCGTTTGGCACTAATACTCAATACGCGGCATAAAGCCGCGCCTACAGCGTTACCCTCTATAGCGCAGCGTCTCTTAACCTCTTTGTGACTAAATAACTTAACCCCCTATTGCACAAAGAGAAAAAATGAGGAGTAAATGAGAAAACATACTACTAGCAGCGAGTTTACCTCGCGTTTAAATTTATTATTTCAATGCTATATAAAGCCTAATTGCGCCAGCAAGCAAGGCGCCTACAACTAATTATTACTTCTCCACTTATCCGTGTTCTCTGTGGTGATAATAATGTTTTATTTTTTATCAATTAGGTAAAAATTCAACCGCAAAACAATCTGACCACCGAGAGCACAGAGGCGCTGCGCGCTACACTGAGGAAATATATTATTACTAGTCACTCCTCCTGCACTTCTCCTTGTCTTCTCTGTGGTGGTAATAATTTCTTAATTACTTATGCACTAGAACAAAACGCTTTTACCACCGAGAACACAGAGGCGCTTCGCGCTGCACCGAGAAGATATTAGCTCTTCTCCTTTTCTTCTCCGTGTTCTCCGTGTTCTCTGTGGTGATAATAATTTCTTAATTACTTATGCACTAGAACAAAACGCTTTTACCACCGAGGACGCAGAGGCGCTGCGCGCTGCACCGAGAAGATATTAGCTCTTCTCCTTTTCTTCTCCGTGTTCTCTGTGGTGATAATAATCTCTTAATCACTTTTTAAAACGTCAGCTAAAATACATACACCCACAAAAAAGCGCGGCATATAGCCGCGCTTACAAATAATGTAGGTTACTCTCTGCAATATTATAAATTTACAACATTATCAGATTGCGAAAGTGGCTCATCGTTAACTAACGACGCTAAGTACTGGCCAAAATCCTCACCCAACTTAGTATCACGCATGCCGTATTCAACAATCGCTTTTAAGTAACCTAGCTTATCGCCACAGTCGTGCGAGCGACCACTCATATGAAATGCTTCAACGGTTTCTTGAGTCATTAACGCATCAATAGAGTCTGTTAACTGTATTTCACCACCAGCACCTACTGGTGTTTTGGCAAGTAGCGGCCAAATATTCTTACTTAATACGTAACGCCCTACTACAGCAAGGTTTGATGGCGCTTTATCGGCATCTGGTTTTTCAACCATTGTTTTAATTGCCGCACTGTTACCTGGCGTTAACTGCACGCCGTTTATATCAGCAATACCGTATTTGCTTACATCATCTTGTGCTACTGGCTCAAGCATAATTTGACTTGCTTTGGTCTCGTTAAAGCGTTTGATCATCGCGGCTAGGTTTTCAGTTTTTTGATCGGCTGTATAAGCATCAAGTATTACATCAGGTAGTAATACAATAAAATCGTCATCGCCTACAATTGGTTTTGCACACAAAATAGCGTGACCTAAACCTTTAGCTTCACCTTGGCGTACACTCATTACGGTTACATCAGCAGGGCAAATAGAGCGTACTTCTTCGAGTAACGCACGCTTAACACGCTTTTCAAGCGTTGCTTCAAGCTCGTAGCTGGTATCAAAGTGGTTTTCTATGGCGTTTTTAGAACTATGTGTTACAAGTACAATGTCTTTAATACCGGCAGCTACACACTCACTCACTATGTATTGAATAAGTGGTTTATCTACAATCGGTAGCATTTCTTTTGGAATTGCTTTAGTCATAGGTAACATGCGTGTGCCAAGGCCAGCAACAGGAATAACAGCTTTCATAGGTAGTCCTTTATTTGTAAATTAATTATTTTTAAGTTAACAGGTTAAATGTAGATGAGGGCTGAATGGGAAAGTTTTAGCTTTTGGTTAAATTAATATTTTTTGAAGCTGTAACCCCTCAATGAATCAAGGATGATACATTGAGGGTAAAATAGATTTAGCAGTATATAAATGTTTAGCAAGATTAATCGCTAATCAATCGCTACCAAATAAATCGCGTGTATACACTTTATCTGCAATATCGCTCAGTTCTTCTACCATACGGTTAGAAACCACCACATCAGATATTTGCTTAAATTCGTTTAAGTCTTTAATAACACGTGAATGGTAAAACTCGTTTTCTTCAAGCACAGGCTCAAATACAACAACTTCAATACCCTTGGCTTTTATACGTTTCATAATGCCTTGAATAGAAGACGCTCTAAAGTTATCAGAACCACTCTTCATTACTAAGCGGTACACACCTACAATTTTAGGGCTGCGTTTAATAATTGAGTCAGCAATAAAGTCTTTACGCGTGGTGTTTGCATCAACAATAGCGCCAATAATATTGTTTGGTACATCTTGATAGTTAGCTCGTAGCTGCTTAGTGTCTTTTGGTAAACAGTAACCACCGTAACCAAATGATGGGTTATTGTAATGGTTGCCAATACGAGGGTCTAAGCCTACACCTTGTATAATTTGCTTGCTGTTTAAACCGTGTGCTTCTGCGTAGCTATCAAGCTCATTAAAGTAAGCAACTCGCATTGCAAGGTAAGTGTTAGAAAATAGCTTAATAGCTTCAGCTTCTGTTGAGTCAGTAAATAACACTTCAACATCTTGTTTAATCGCGCCTTGCTTAAGCAAATTGGCAAAAACAGTAGCGCGCTCGCTTTGTTCGCCCACAACAATACGTGACGGGTGTAAGTTATCGTAAAGCGCTTTGCCTTCACGTAAAAATTCAGGAGAAAATATTAAGTTTTCAGCATTAAGTTGCTTTTTAATATCAGCCGTAAAACCTACCGGAATAGTCGACTTAATCACCATAACCGCATTAGGGTTATGCGACATAGTGTCTTTAATTACCGCTTCAACCGAGCTGGTATTAAAGTAGTTGTTTTCCACGTCGTAATCGGTTGGCGTTGCTATAATTACGTAATCAGCATCTTTATAAGCAGCCACTTTATTGGTTGTGGCTGTAAAATTTAAGTCATCACGCGTTAAAAACTCACTAATTTCAGTATCAACAATAGGTGACTTTTTATCGTTTAAAAGTGCTATTTTTTGCTCATCTATATCAAGCGCAACCACTTCATTATGTTGCGATAAAAGCATAGCATTTGAAAGGCCTACATAGCCTGTACCTACCACGGCAATTTTCATGTTATTCCTTTAATATTTTCATTGGTAATTAATATTCGTAATTTTACCAGAGTTACCTCCTATCATCTATTACATATTGAGCTTCTCATATCAACACGATAGTGTCGGCATAGAGGTGAAAGGTGAAAGGTGAAAGGTGAAATTATGCGCGACAAAAGCCGCGCAATCAAAAACTAGCGATATATAAGATCACAAAATGAGCTTTTTATAGTAATGCTTTAATAGCTTCAGCTATATGCTCCGCTTGCGCCTGTGAGGCCACTAAATCTGTCGACTCAACCATCACACGAATAAGTGGCTCAGTACCAGACTTACGCAGTAAAACACGCCCTGAATCCGAAAGTACAGTTTCGGCTTCACTTACTGCTTGCTTCACTGAACTTGTATTTAATATTTCATCAGCATTATTTTGTGATAAGCGAACATTTAAAAGCACTTGCGGTAGTTTTTGCATACCTGCTACACACTCTTTTAACGATTGCTTTTGCTGAATAAGCGCGGTTAAAACTAACAAGGAAGCGACAATACCATCACCAGTAGATGCGTAATCTAAGTGTAAAATATGGCCAGAGCCTTCACCGCCAAGCTTCCACCCAGTATTTTTAAGTTGTTCAACAACATAGCGGTCGCCTACTTTTGCGCGTTTAAAGGGTATATCCATTTCCTTTAGCGCTAACTCTAAACCTAGGTTAGACATAAGCGTACCAACCACACCACCTTCCATTATGCCCTGTTGTTTTGATGCCTTAGCAAGGATGTAGAGAATTTGATCCCCATCAATCACTGTGCCACAGTCATCCACTAGCATAAGCCTGTCGGCATCACCATCAAGTGCAATACCAAGGTCTGCTTTATGCTCCAGCACAGCAGCTTGTAAACTATTTAAATGTGTAGCACCACATTGCTCATTAATGTTTAAACCATTTGGTTTATCATTAATGCTTATGACTTCTGCGCCAAGTTCCGAATATACATTTGGAGCAATATGGTACGCTGCGCCATTAGCACTATCTACAACAATTTTTAAACCTTCAAGAGTTAAGTCTTTTGCAAATATACCTTTGCAAAACTCAATGTACCGGCCTGGCGCATCATTAATGCGCCTTGCTTTACCTAAACGCTCTGAGCTTACACATTGCATTGCATCATTTTTTAACGCTTGTTCTAGCAAAGCTTCAATTTCAAGCTCCTGCTCGTCATTGAGTTTAGTACCAAAATTATTAAAAAATTTAATACCGTTATCATAAAATGGGTTATGTGAGGCACTAATAACCACGCCTGCATCGGCTCTAAATGTCGAAGCTAAATAAGCAACAGCAGGAGTTGGCATTGGCCCAACAAAAGCGACATTTACACCCGCAGCAGAGAGCCCAGCTTCCATTGCTGACTCAAACATGTAGCCGCTGTTACGTGTGTCTTTACCAATTAAAATTTCTTTAGTACCACTAGAGGCTAAAACCGTACCTGCTGCCCAGCCAAGCTTCATCGCAAAATCAGGTGTGATAGGAAAAGTGCCTACTTTACCTCTTACACCATCGGTACCAAAATACTTACGGGACATAATTATTCCTTTATCAATGTTATAAACGCGCTATACGCGTCGTTAATTTTTTAGTTAGTTCTATTATTCTAAAATAAAGCTTTAATACAAAATACAAAAAGCGCGAGTTAAACTCACGCTTTAAATTTAATTTAATATTTAAGGCTAAATACATACCCTTATGTCAACAACGTGAAAAGTAAACCTCTTAATTAAGATTCACAATTTTTTGATTGTCTTCACTTAGCCTTTCTTTTTTAGTATTCCACACTAAGTCGCATATACCATCAGTTGGGTTAAAGCCGGTGGGTGCATCTAACAACAGCTGACGTATTGATTCGTGGTCAAAGTTATGGCAAGCAACATCTAATGCTTCTATGAATACGTTAAGCTCAGCTAAAGGCAACATAACCTCGTTGGCGGTCATTATGCGCTCATGTGACGTTTCCCTTACGTTATCACCAATTAATAGCTCTTCATAAAGTTTTTCACCAGGGCGTAAACCTGTGCACTTAATTTCAATATCGCCATGAGGGTTAGTATCATTTTTAACTTCAAAGCCAGAAAGGCGAACCATTTTAGTTGCTAAATCTTTAATTTTAACAGGCTCGCCCATATCAAGTACAAACACATCACCACCCTTACCCATAGCGCCTGCTTGAATGACCAATTGAGCGGCTTCAGGAATAGTCATAAAAAAGCGAGTTATGTCAGGGTGAGTTAACGTAATTGGGCCGCCCTCTTTTATTTGCCGGCGAAATAGGGGCACTACCGAACCGCTAGAGCCTAATACATTGCCAAAGCGTACCATACAAAAACGTGTTTTATGTTTAATGCCTTGCTCTTGCGCTAAGCCTTGCAATGCAAGCTCTGCCATACGCTTAGTAGCGCCCATTACATTGGTAGGGCGTACTGCTTTATCTGTTGATATAAGCACAAAAGTTTCTACCTTTGCGTTTACTGCTGCTTTTGCAGCGTAATAAGTACCAAATACGTTATTACGAACCCCTTCTACCACGTTATGCTCAACTAAAGGCACATGTTTATATGCCGCTGCGTGATATACAGTATGCACACCAAATGCCATCATAACAGTTTCAATACGGTTTATGCGCTGCACAGAACCCATAATAGGGATCAGCTCAATATTGAGGGAATTATTAGTAATGTACTCTCCAAGCTCTTTTTCTATTGAATATAGAGCAAATTCGCTTTGTTCAAATAACACTAATTTAGTTGGCTGTTGTTTTACTATTTGCCTACAGAGTTCAGAGCCAATAGAACCACCTGCACCCGTTACCATTACAACTTTATTAGTAATATTAGCTGTCATTAAATCATTGTTAGGGGCTACAGGGTCACGGCCAAGCAGGTCTTCCACACCTACTTCGGTTATTTCAGCAAGCTTTGCTTTGCCTTCAACAACATCGGCCATACCAGGCATAGAAAGCACTTTAACCGTGAGCGGCTCTAATTGTGCCAAAATTTCTTTTCGTCGAGAGCGTGTTTCACTAGGCAGCGCTAATAGAACTTTACTAATTTTGCGTTTGTCTATTAACTCGTAAATCCCCTGAAAATTAATAACAGGAATCCCTTGAATAATAGATCCATGCTTTGTAACGTCATCATCAATAAAGGCACTTACAAAATACTCTGGCCCTGCACCTAATGCTGTAGCCAACTGCCGGCCAGCAGAACCCGCACCATAAATAATCACAGATTCTTTTTTATTGGTTGTCATTTTGCCGATAATTGCACGTACTAAAACACGTGCACCACCCACTGTTAACAAGCAAAGCCACGCAAAAATAAATGGCATAGTACGGGGTATATTTACACCCATAATAAACGCAACCAACACTAAGCTTACCGTTGTAATAACAGTACCTAAAACTATTGCCCAAATAGCTTGCGAGTTCATATACCTAAGTACGGCACGATATAAACCTAAGCTTATAAATGTATATAAGCTAACAGGTATTAACACTGCCAATAACAGCCAATTATCTAAACGCTGAAGTGGCTCAAGGCTATCCAGCCTTACAATAAGTGCCAACCAAAAGGCCGCCAAAATAAACATGCTGTCGATAAACAAAGTGATAATTCGTTTTTTAGCACGTGATGCATTTAAAATAGAACGGATAAAACTATCCATTGGAAGTTCCTTTCTTATATTTAAATTAGAGTTTTTTGATATTATAAATTTTAAATTATTACTCAATTCTGCCGATTATACAGGTGATTAAAAACCAGTTCATTGTCGCAAATAGCCATGAAAGAGTAGTTAACGAGAAAATATAAAATAAATACTCATTTTATGCTCACCCACTCCTCTAAAGCGCAGCGCTTCTTAACCTATTTGTTAATAAATTACTTAAAAACCTATTGCACAAAGAGGAGTAAATGAATAAGGCTTTTATGTAGCAGCGAGTTTACCTCGCGTTTGGCACTAATATCCCATACGCGGCATAAAGCCGCTGCTACAATATGACCCTCTAAAGCGCTGCGCCCTCTAAATCTCTTTGTGAATAAATTACTTAAAGCCCTATCGCACAAAGAGAAGAAAAAGAGGAGTAAATGAGAAGTACCTAAGTGAAAGCAATCATCTATTCTTACTACTCTATAGCGCAGCGTCTCTTAACCTCTTTGTGAATTATCAATTAAATATCTGGCGCAAAGTTAAGTACAAAGCTAGTAGCTGCAGGTTTACCTAGCGTCAGTCATTTTACATTAATAAATCTATGTACCATAAATTCCAAGTGCGCAAGCAAGTAGATTTATTTACCCTCAGTGCCTATTTCAGCGGTAAACGTAGAGCTTGCTCACGTTAGAAGCGCAGCTTCTTATGGTTTTAAAATATAATAACCACTGTAAAAGCACTACTTTTAAACGCCAACAAGCTGCGCGTCTACAAAATATAAACATAATGTTAAGCCTCTTAACCTCTTTGAGGATAAAGTACTTAAAGCTCTATCGCACAAAGAGAAGAAAAAGAGGAGTAAATGAGAAGATATAAAACAAATACTCATTTTATGCTCGCCCACCTCTCTAAAGCACAGCGCCTCTTAACCTCTTTGTGAATAATTCACTTTATTAACTTTACTTTGAAGCCATCGAAAAAACTTCTTTCATTACCTGTGCTGTTTTAGCAACTTCCGCTTCAGTCAGTGTTGGATGCACTAAGAACATTATTGATGTTTCACCGAGTTCTACGGCATTAGGTAAACGTTTTTCTGGACGCCAAGACGTGTCGTCGAATGCTTTTTCGAGGTAAACCTCTGAGCAGCTGCCCTGAAAACATGGCACACCGCGCTCAACAATTTCGTTTACAATACGGTCGCGATCCCAGCCCTGCGCTAAGTATTCCGGCCTAATAAACATATAATGCTTATATTCAGCGTGTTCGCTGTAATTTGGCACAGTGACTAAGCGTACACACTCAAACTCATTTGCCGCTTTATCGAGCGCAGCGGCATATGTTTGGCGTTTTGCAGTCCAATCGCTCATACGGGTTAACTGAATGCGCCCAATAGCAGCTTGCATTTCAGTCATGCGCCAATTAGTGCCAAAGCTTTCGTGTAACCATCTAAACCCTGGTGGGTGTTCGCGGTTATAAATTGCATCAAAGCTTTTACCATGGTCTTTATAGCTCCACATGGTTGACCACAACTCTTTTGAGTTAGTGGTCACCATGCCACCTTCACCGCCGGTGGTCATTATTTTATCTTGGCAAAAGCTCCATGCGCCCACATGGCCAATACTCCCCACTGACTTACCTTTATATTTAGCACCGTGAGCTTGAGCACAATCTTCAATTACATAAAAGCCATACTCTTTACTTAGTGCCATTATTTCGTCCATTTCAGCTGGCATACCCGCTAAATGTACAACAATCACCGCTTTTGTTTTTGCTGTAAGTACAGCTTTTATAGTTTGTGCGGTTATAGCTTGGCTATTTAAATCAACATCGGCAAATACAGGGGCTGCACCTGCGGTAACTATACTTGAGGCCGACGCTAAAAAAGTACGCGGTGTTGTTATAACTTCATCGCCAGGGCCTATATTTAGCGCCTTAAGTGCTATATCAAGAGCTAACGTGCCATTACCAAGTGCTATGGCATATTCACTATCAGCCCAAGTAGCAAATTCTTTTTCAAATTCACGGCCTTCTGTACCTGTCCAGTAATTAACTTTATTAGATAGAACAACGCGGCTTACGGCATCGGCCTCTTGTTGCGTAAAACTAGGCCAAGGAGAAAAAGGGGTATTTAACATGATGTTCCTATTAATTTCATATAGAAATAGAGTCTTATTTATTGCGGCACTGCGGGTGAGCCAAATGCAGTTACATTGTTAGGTAAGTTTTTTACTACAGTACTACCGGCACCAATCATACAGTTGTCGCCAATTACTATTAATTGTTTTATTTGGCTACCAATACCAACCCAACTTTTACAGCCAATAACAACCCCTCCCGCCAATGCAGTGTTAGGGCATATATGAGTAAAGTCACCAATAATACAGTCGTGCTCAATAATAGCAGACGTATTAACTATGCAGCCAACGCCTATATTGGCAAATGCATTAATAATAGCACCAGCAAAAACAACACTTCCTTGCGCTATAGTAGCGTATTGGCTTATAACTGCTGTGGGGTGGATTAGTGTGATTAAATTAAAACTATTTTGTTTTAACAGCTCTACCTTTTGCTGGCGTATTTGGTTATTACCAATAGCGACAATCGCATTACTAATGCGTTTATTTTCCGTATTATTTAAAGCTATTAAGTCAGCGCAAGAGCCATATATTGGCCAGTGTTCAATATGTGTTTTACTTGGGTAGCCATCATCATAAAATTTAACTATAAAACCAAGCTGCTCGGCAATATCAGCAACTACCTTGCCGTGCCCACTAGCCCCAACTATAGCTAATTCTTTAGTCATTTTTAGAGCCTTTAAATGGCTCAATGGTTACATGGCCATCAGCGCTAATGCCTTCGCGTACAAACACTTTTTTTACGGTAAGTAATAAAATTTTAATATCGAGTAAAAAGCTTTGGTTATCGACATACCACACATCCAGCTTAAACTTTTGCTCCCAGCTAATAGCATTACGCCCATTTACTTGAGCCCAGCCAGTTATACCTGGGCGTACATTGTGCCTGCGTGCTTGCTCGCTGCTGTATAGCGGTAAATATTGCACAAGTAATGGCCTTGGCCCTACTAAGCTCATATCGCCTTTTAATACATTAAATAACCCTGGCAGCTCATCTAAACTAGTCGAGCGTAAAAAAGCACCAAATGGAGTCATCCGCTCATCATCCGGCAGTAAATTACCTTGCTTGTCTTTAGCATCCAGCATGGTTCTAAACTTCATCATTTTAAAAACGTTACCATTCAAACCTGGTCGCTCTTGCGTAAATAAAATAGGTGAGCCCAACTTAAGTCTAATTAATACGGCTACAACCATTATTACGGGTAATAAAATAAGTAATGCAAATAGAGCAACTAAAAAATCAAAGAGTCGTTTCATTTACTTAGCCCCATAATATTCATCAATTCGGTATTCACTTTATGAACATCAAACTTATTTTCAACCATATTCCTGCTAGCTTCAGCCATTCGCTGCCACTCTAAAGGGTTTTCGATAAACCATGTCATTTTATCAACCAATTGCTCTACATTAGCTTTTTCGACTAACCAACCATTTTCGCCATTAATAACGGTTTCACGGCAACCTGGTACATCGGTAGTTAAAATAGGCCTCCCCGTGGCCATTGCCTCTAATACGGTTCTAGGCAAACCTTCATGATACGAAGGCAACACAAAAATACTACAGTCTTTAATAAAAGGACGGACATCACTCGTTGCACCTAAATAATCAACTGAGTTATTTTGGTTTAGCTTTGTTAACTCTTTTAATGAAATACCATCTGGCGAGGGATCTTCAGGGCCTACCAACTGAAATACTGCATGAGGGTAGTGCTGTTTAATTATATTCGCAGCTTTAACATATTCACGTATACCCTTATCACCTAATAGCCGGGCAATGAGTAAAAATTTAGGGGCTGTAGGCAGAGGTTTTATTTCAAAGTGCGTAACGTCCACACCAGAACCATTCACAACAGCTGTTTTATGTTCAGGCACTATACCTAAATCAATAAAAACCTGTTTATTATCAGGGTTTTGAAAAATAACCTTATCCGCATTCTTTAGGGCTGCTTTATATAAAATAACAACCAACTTCAACAAAAGGTTTTTTTTCCAATTACCTCTTTGAAATGCAAACCCTAAACCAGTTACTAACGCATAAAATCGGCAACTTGGCACACAACGCGCAGCAAAGCCCCCCCAAATAATTGGCTTTATTGTGTAAGCTAAAATTACATCAGGCAATTGCGCTTTAAAAATCTCTTGTAAAGCCTTAAAGGTTTTAAAATCTTCTTTCGGATTTAAGCCACTGCGGCTAACAGGGTAATCGATATAGTTAACACCTAGCTGCTCAACAGCTTTGATATCTTCAAGGCTTGCCCCAGAGCCTAAAGCTTTAACTTTACTACCTAAGCTTTTAAAGTGCTTAATTAATTGGCCTCTAAAATTATAAAGTGAAGATGGCAGTGTCCCTATCACTATTACTTTCATTAATTGGTCCAAACTTCATTATATTTATCAATCATAACTTCAATACTGAAATTATCTTTAATTCTTTGCTCTGCAATCATTCGCCTTTCATTCCATTTTTCTTTGCATAATTCAAACTCATGTATTGCGTCATAAATTGCATCTGCTAAATTTTCTGGGTTGTTTGTGGGCACCAACCAACCACTATTACCAATAATTCTCTCAGCAGCTCCAGCCTTAGTGGAAATACAAGGTGTTCCACAAGCCATCGCTTCAGCAAGTACGTTTGGGAACCCCTCACTTGAACTTGATAAAACATGCATATCTAAATGATTCATCAACAAGGGGATATCCGTTATAGGCCCGAGTAACAACACCTTATCACTGAGCTTATAGTGCTCAATTAAATCTAATAAGGCTTTATTATCATTATCAACACCAGTACCAGCAAGAACAATAAAAAAGTCACATTCTTTACTGCTTAAAAGATGTAATGCTTGCAGTAAATTATTATGATCTTTTTCTGGTGTATATCTCCCAACCATCCCTATAAGAGGCCTAACCTTTAGTTCTAAAGATTTAAACTCCTCATTCAATACTGATAATTTATCAACGTGAATTCGATGAAACCTAGAAAGATCATAACCATTTTCTATAACGATCATTTTTCTTTCGTAGTACCCTATACCAATATGACTTTGTTTTGCTTGCTCAGCGCAACATATGATCTTTGAAGGTATAAAGCGGCTAAAGAGGGCACAGAGTTTTGCGATGTAAATCGTAGACTTTTTTGTTTTATTTATATCTAGGTTAGAATGACGGATATTCCAAAAAACGTTCTTTATACCAGCTAGCCTTGCTAAGGCTCCTCCAAAAAAGTCTGAATGATACATCCATGTTTGGACGGCATCAGCCTCACTTGACTTTATTTCTTTATACAATCGATATAAACCTCTAATAGTAAGCTTACCTCTATTAAAGTTTAGATGTTTGACTGTTATTCCGTTACTTATCAATAAATCGCTATACTTCGCAGGCGCCATCAAAGAAATGACAACATTTTCGTTCTTTTTATCTGTGGTACAAAGCCTAGTTAATACCCCTTCAGCCCCCCCGTCTCCAAGGCTAGTCACTATATGCAAAATTTTAAACTGATTCATTTTGGTATAGCCTCTTAAGTATTATTGAGAAAAGCATTGGGAAAAATAAAGACATAACTAATATCCTTAGGTCACCATGATAAAAACTATTTGCACATATAAAAGCTATATAAAATTCCGCGATATATAGAGCTTTTGCTGAAGTGTTAACATTTTTAAAAAAAATCCTATAAAATAGCTCTCCTAGCTTCCCTATAAGACGGTAAGTTATACCAGCAAAAAAAACCCCTAGCATACCTAATTGAGCATAACCAAATGCAAAATACCCTGGCGGTATAATAGACTTTCTAACTCCAAGAATCGCTTCTGTATTGTAGTAAGTTATAGAGTCACCGAAATCTAAACCTATTAACTTTAAATAAAACAAAAATCCTTGGGGATAGTCCCACATATATCTGAACCCCATAAGCTCAATTAAAGAGTCAATTTGCAAATACGATACAAATGGATGACCAAAGTTTAGCAAGAAAGCTTCTTTAGTAGCTTTAAGCGTGTTTAGAATTGTGAAATCAAATGCATATTCGGTAGAAACACTGTAGATAATCTCTTTTAGAGAAAATATCAAAGGTAATAACAACACTACACTGGGAATAATCATCAAGGCTAAACGTTGCGGCTTTAAAGGTAATAAAAACATTAGCAATATACAAAGGTTTAGTAATAAGCTTAAGCGACCACTCGATTGTAGCATCAACGCTAGTAGAAAGAATAACACCACAAAAAAGCTTTGCTTTACTTTGTTACCCGATAGTAAACACATCAAAATAAAAAGTTTAAGAGCATTAAACACATTTAGTATAAAGAAACTTGTTAAATCACTATTTTCCTCACCGGTTCTAATTGCGTATGTTTTCACTGCGATGTTTAGAAAAAAAATTTGATACATTACATATAAAAAATAAACAAAAATACATAAGTACACAAAACCAGATATAGGAACGTCTTTTAAAGCGGTAGCTTTTTCGATAGTAACTAATTTTGGTCTAGATAACTTGGATGCCACGCTGGAAAACAAGTCAACACAGAGAAAACCCGTAATAAAAACTACAAGAGAAAAAATCAAAAAATATAATTTACTCGTTTTTATTGATAGGCTTTCTCCTAAGTAAACTCCTCCAAAAAAATAAACTAACAACATAGGAATAATAAAGAAATAAATCAGAAAGAATAATGATAGCAGCGAAAATGTTTTGTTATATCTATCGAGTATCATGTTCGCTCCATCACAAAATCTTTACTCGCAACAAAGTAATATGTAAATAAAACAGGTATAAAGGTCGAAAAAAACACGATACAGGAGACGCTAATCAAATCATTATCTTCAGCTAATAAGATTGCACTGACCCAGAAAAAAAGAAGTGTTGAAAACACAGAATAATTAATAAGATATAGTTTATTTATCGACATAAGATAATAACCAATAACATCTCTTAAAAATAATGGCAAACAGCACAAGACTAATACCGCGGTAACAAGCCCTTCATTCCCATCTACAGAACCGAGCAGTGTATATAAAATACTTTCCACAAATAAGTACACAACGATACTGCAAGCAAAAATACCTAGCGAATAACATACCATCATTTTTTTTATTAGTTGAAAAAAGTCCTTTCTAATATCATCAATTCTAGATAAATATACCTGAAGG
The DNA here is from genome assembly GCF_028599265.1 of Pseudoalteromonas sp. Angola-4. NCBI lineage: Bacteria > Pseudomonadati > Pseudomonadota > Gammaproteobacteria > Alteromonadales > Pseudoalteromonadaceae > Pseudoalteromonas > Pseudoalteromonas sp. Angola-4. The sequence continues at coordinate 24,894 of NZ_JAQREK010000031.1, forward strand.
AACATACTTGAAAAATTGCAAAGTGTAGTGTAAAAATATGATAGAAGAGTATAAATAGCTACACTTTCAATACTCACCCAAAAACCTAAAGCATAACGAGGGCTATTTGTAAAAAAAGTAGATAAACTTCCATTAATAGCATTAGCACGTCCATCTTTAAACATTCTAATATAAAACTTGAAAGCTCTATGGCTAAGCATAATTCTTAACTTTAATTTATTGTCTACAAATGAATATGCACATATCCCTGCACCAACTAAAATAAAAAAAGCAAGCATTACATTAAAGCTATAAAATTCAGCATAAGCACCAATCATGATAAGGAAAGTTGAAATGAACTTTAAAACTTGAATTTTAAAAAGCTTTAGATCCTCTTTTTTTCTCCGAAAGTAAATCATGTTTACTTCATGGTAAAAATCAAAAAACCGTAGAAGATAAATCAAAACAAAAAAAACAGCGTTCAGATCAAGTAGCATTACTAAAATCATAATAGCTATTAAAGAGATGATACTAGAGACAAACAAAACTGAAGAAAAGAAGGTGTAACTGCGACGCTTATACCGAATAACAATGAATTTAGTTATAGTGAACGTAAATATCATCAACAATATTGATGATGTTCCTAAATATAAAGAGTAATAGCCAGCTTGCTCAGTTCCAAAAAATTTATAGATAAATATAAAAATAAAAATTTGCGATGATAAGGCTAAAATGCGTGTTAAAAGTGCAACAGAAAGATTCATTTCTTTTCTGACTGTTTTTCAATCATAAACTTAACCTTTTGTTTATAGTTTAGATCTGTTGGAACTTCATCGTTAGCTAAATACCCTTTCATAATTTTACTAGCGTATATATCAAAAGAAGAAATATTTCTTGCAGGTACTCCACCAACAACACTACCGGCCTCAACACTTTTCGATACAACACTGCCAGCTGCAACTATTACATTATTACCGATAGTTACACCTGGCATAATGATAGTATTAACACCAATAAAGACATTATCGCCTATCTGTATAGGCAAATATTTTTGATACCTCACTCCGGAGCTATTTTTAACTAAACATGTAGCACCATCATGCGTTAAAAATTTAACGCCACTAGTTATAGTTACATTATCACCTATACTTATCAGGAAGGGTTCGCTCCCCCAATCTGTTATGTATATTCGGCATCCAGTTCCTAATTTAACACCCTTATAAAGAGCAAGTTGATCTCGCCCTTTTAAGACTTCAACTAGCTTCTCTTTGAGCTTTCGGTAAACCTTTTTAGCTAATAAACTCAATTTAGCAAACCTTAGCTACATACCAAGACATAGCCTTATCAATACCTTGCAGTATATTGTATTGCGGTTTGTAATCTAAATTATTCACAGCTTTACTCACATCTGCTTGTGAATGGCGTACATCACCCGCTCTAAAGTCACGGTATATTGGCTCTTGCGCAGCTTCTATATCACACTCTTTCAGTGCGGCTTGTATCGCTTTATACAAATCGTTAAGTGTTGTGCGGTCGCCTACTGCAACATTGTAAACCTCGTCTTTAGCATCATCTTCAGCAGTTGCAGCAAGAATATTCATTTGTACGGTATTTTCGATAAAGCAAAAGTCGCGGCTTGTTTCGCCATCACCATTAATGTAAACATCTTCACCTTGAATCATCGCCGCAGTCCACTTAGGGATTACTGCAGCATAGGCACCGTTTGGGTCTTGGCGCTGACCAAACACATTAAAGTAGCGTAAGCCAATGGTTTTAAAGCCATATGTTTTTGCATACACGCCCGCGTACAGCTCATTTACGTATTTGGTTACGGCGTAAGGGGATAATGGATTACCAATGTTTTCTTCAACTTTTGGTAGTGCCGGGTGGTCGCCGTATGTAGAGCTACTTGCCGCATAAGTAAAGCTTTTTACGTTAGCTTCCTTTGCTGCTTGTAACATATTTAAAAAACCAGTGATATTAGCCGCATTAGTTGTTAAAGGGTCAGCAATCGAGCGTGGCACCGAGCCAAGTGCTGCTTGGTGCAATACGTAATCAACGCCATTACCATTATTAGCGATTGCCGTTTCGCAATCTTGGTAGTTACGAATGTCGCCTTCTATAAAGTTAAAGCCTTGCCACTGCTCTGCTGATACTAAACCCTGTACTTCATCAAGATTATGCTGGTGGCCGGTCGCAAAGTTATCAAGCCCAACTACTTTTTGATTTAACTTTAATAAATGCTCTAAAAGGTTAGAGCCAATAAACCCTGCTACCCCTGTTACTAGCCAGGTTTTAGGTGATGAAAGTAGTTCTGTTTTAATTTGTTCGTAGCGACTCATGGTTGTCCTTTTAAAATCTCTGGATAATGAACTAACAACATTTAAGTTATTAATTGTGCTTGGCGTATGTTATTTATAATTTAAAAGCGCGGGGTAAACCCGCGCCTACAGCGTTATAAACGCATATCAACACTTTGCTTAGGTAGCACGTACTTTAAATCGTAAAGTACATGCTCAGCTTTACCTAGTGCACGAATTTGCTCTGCACCCATTTGTTTAAATTCGTTATGACCTACAGCAAGAATAATTGCATCGTAGTTATTTTGTTTATGCTCTGTGGTTAAGCTTAAACCATATTCATGCTCAGCTTCATCGTTTGAGCACCATGGATCTACTATGTCTACATTAATGTTATATTCTTTGAGTTCGCTAACTATGTCGACCACTTTTGTATTGCGTAAATCTGGGCAGTTTTCTTTAAACGTTAAACCCATTACCAGTACATTTGCGCCATCTACATGTATACGCTTTTTAAGCATATTTTTTACAAGCTCTGATACGACATGTTTGCCCATGCCATCGTTTAAACGGCGGCCAGCTAAAATCATTTCTGGGTGGTAGCCTACGCTTTGAGCTTTATGCGTTAAGTAATACGGATCTACACCAATACAGTGCCCCCCTACTAGGCCTGGGCGAAATGGTAAAAAGTTCCATTTTGTGCCAGCTGCCTCTAACACTTCAAGCGTATCGATATCTAGTTTATTAAAAATAATTGAAAGCTCATTAATTAACGCAATGTTTACATCGCGCTGGGTATTCTCAATTACCTTTGCAGCTTCGGCAACTCTAATAGAGCTTGCTTTATGCGTGCCGGCGGTAATTACTGACTTATAAAGTTGATCAACTTTTTCAGCTATTTCTGGGTTCGAGCCTGACGTTACTTTTAGTATATTAGTTACGCGGTGTTCTTTATCGCCTGGGTTTATGCGCTCCGGTGAGTAGCCAGCAAAAAAATCTTGGTTAAACACAAGGCCCGATACACGCTCAACTACTGGTAAACATGCCTCTTCTGTCGCACCTGGGTAAACAGTAGACTCGTAAATTATTATGTCGCCTTTTTTAACTACTTTACCAAGCATCTCACTCGCTTTAATAAGCGGTGTTAAATCTGGTTGTTTATGTGCGTCAATAGGTGTTGGTACGGTAACAATGTACACATTACAACTTTCTAAATCTGCAACAGCAGAAGAAAAGCTAAGCTGTGGTGAATCTTTAAGCTCTTCATCACTAACTTCAAGGGTAGAGTCATGGCCTGATTGTAACTGGGCAATTCGCCCTTGGTTTATATCGAAACCTAAAACAGGGAACTTTTTTCCAAATTCAACTGCTAATGGTAGGCCAACATAACCTAAGCCTATAATGCCAATGTTTAGGCCCGTTAATGAATTGTGCATGTACTTGCTCTCTTAAATTTTAAAATAAATTTCTAGCTATCAGCTATCAGATCATAACGCTACTGAAGTGCATTAAAGTGTCACATTTTAGGTTCTAGGTTCTAGGTTCTAGGTTCTAGGTTCTAGGTTCTAGGTTCTAGGTTCTAGGTTCTAGGTTCTAGGTTCTAGGTTCTAGGTTCTAGGTTCTAGGTTCTAGGTTCTAGGTTCTAGGTTCTAGGTTCT
>NZ_JAQREK010000032.1:0-26708 GCF_028599265.1 Pseudoalteromonas sp. Angola-4
CCACCTGACCCCATGCCGAACTCAGTAGTGAAACGAAACAGCGCCGATGATAGTGTAGCATTTGCTATGTGAAAGTAGGACATTGCCAGGCTCCAAATACAAGAAAGCCCGACTCGAAAGAGCCGGGCTTTTTTACGTCCGCAGGAAAGTGAAAAAAGCACTCGTAATGAATTCACTTTTAAACCTAAAATGTAGGTCGGGCGAGCGAAGCGACACCCGACGCAATGATAATGTCCCATTTGCTATGTGACTCTCTACCGCTGTGGGCACTACGACATCGCCAGGCTCCAAATACAAGAAAGCCCGACTCGAAAAAGCCGGGCTTTTTTATGTCTTCAGAAAAGTGAAATACCTGCCATTATATAGTTCCGCCACTCCCCCGTAGCGTGGGTTGAGTATCACGAAACCCGCGGATAAGGCTCGCCGCACATCTTTGTATGGTAAATATAGTGTTTTTATATATGCGTACCTTAGTCCGCACGACATTTGACAGCGTAGCACACCTATTCCCAATACCAGAAAACTGCTTGAGAAATGAAGCATTATTTCTACTGCTCTAGAAAAGTGAAATACCTGCCGTTATATAGTTCCGACACTCCTCCGTAGCGTGGATTGAGGCTCACGAAGCCCGCGATTAAAGCACGCAATATAACTTAAAGTAATGAATTAATTTTAAACAGTTCATAGGGCTTAGCTTATTATCAAGCGTAGCACCTTAAGTTTGGTATAAAGCGGTTTGACTATCTATATAGCTTTTGCTTTTATTTACGCTGCGTAAGCAGCTCGTAACTTATGACGTAGCTAGCTATACAAGCAGGTTTAGGTTGTAAAGGGCTCGTTTGATATTTTAAATAAGCTTTGTCATTAGCTTATAGTGTATTTAAATCGTTTCGTTTTAATGAGCCACCTAAAAAGCCCCAGGGCAAATAATAAAGCGGTGGCTACACCTGATAAAACCCATAAAATTCGTAATGGCTGATCGCCAATGCTGCCATTGTGAAGTGGATGCAACCAGTTTTTAAATTTACTGGCAATGCTCATCTTATCTATATTAAAAACACTTATGAGCTCTCCTGTGCTTGCATTTACTTGCACATAACTGTGAGGAAAGCGATAAGAGGGATCGCTTTGGTTTTGAACCTAAACCGATATACCGCATTGTGATTTGACGGGGTTTCTACCCATGCTAGCCGTGTATTTGGCATGGCCTCTTGTGCTGTACTAAGTGCTGCTGATAAGGAAATACTGCGCTGGGGTTTTATTATTGCGCTGTTAGGTTTATCTATATTTCCAAGCAGGGCTGTTATCAAAGGATCGGTTTGCTTGGGTATTGCTAACATTATACCGGTTGCTGTTAATAGGATTAAAGGCAGAGCAAAAATTAAACCAAGCAACTTGTGCCAGTCATATAACAAGCCCAGAAAAGAGCTGCGCGCTTTAAACTTTAATGACTTAGCCCATTGCCCTTTTTTAGGCCACCAAGCGCATAGGCCTGATATGAGGAGTATAAGGCTACCTATTCCTATATAGCCTATAACGATTGTACCAGTGCTACCTGCAAGTAACGAGAAGTGTACGTTATAAATCCAGGTAACAAAGTAGTTACCCCATACATCCTCACGTAATATAAGCCTGCCATCAGGGCTTAGCCAAACCATAAGTGGTGCAAAAGCGTGATCCACTGTTTCGTTTTGGTTGTAATATCTTGCGGGAATATAATGTTTATCTTTGGTGCTTTCTAAACGCCACGAGCCTCGTTTATCTGGGTAGTGAGTTTTTAACGTTTGATATGCGGTATCCCAACTTATAGGCTTCACTGTTTCTGTACTTAAATTACTTATATTTTCATCTAGTTCGGGGTAATAAACGAGTATAGAACCCGTTAGAGCAATGAGTGCGAGTACACCTCCAATAGATAATCCTAGGTATAAATGTACACGTCTTGCTATTTTTCGCCATGAACCATTAAAACGCATAAAAGAGTGACCATTAAAAATATGCAGTAAAGGGAAGGCGCATTGTATCTTTGTTTAATAGAAGAGAGCTGCGACAAAATGTCGCAGCAATAAAATAATTAGCTTAGCAAACAAAAACGCCAGCTTTATAGGCTGGCGTTTAAATCAGGGTTGGTAATTAATTATGCTTTTGGGCCTGCATTTTTAATATCATCTGATACATCGTATTTAGCGAAGTTTTCAGTGAAGTCAGCGGCAAGTTTTGCTGCATATTCATTATATTTTGCTTTATCTTCCCATGTATTAATTGGGTTAAGTAGCTTGCTATCCACACCAGGGACCTCCACTGGTACGTCTAGATTTAATACATCGATATGCTGAGTTTCTACATTGGCTAATTTACCAGATACGATTGCATCTATTACAGCGCGGGTAGTTGGAATATCAAAACGCTCACCGGTACCGTATGGGCCGCCTGTCCACCCTGTATTAACAAGGTAAACCTTTGCCCCAAATTCGCGTACACGCTTCATAAGCAGCTCAGCGTAAACACCTGCAGGGCGAGGGAAGAAAGGGGCGCCAAAACACGTTGAGAACGTAGATTCTATATCGCTAGTTGAGCCAATCTCTGTAGAGCCTACTTTAGCTGTGTAACCACTTAAAAAGTGAAAAGCAGCGGCTTCTTCGCTAAGTACAGAAACCGGCGGTAAAACACCGCTCACATCACAGGTTAAAAATACAACAGCTTTTGGCTCGCCAGCACGGTTTTCAACTTTGCGCTTTTCTACGTGCTCTAGCGGGTAAGCAGCACGGCTATTTTGCGTTAAGCTTGTATCGTTAAAGTCAGGTGTGCGTGTTTCATCAAGTACAACGTTTTCTAAAATTGTACCAAAGCGAATAGCATTCCAAATTACTGGCTCATTTTTTTGTGAGAGGTCGATACATTTTGCGTAACAGCCACCTTCGATATTAAATACGCTTCCTGGTGCCCAACCGTGTTCGTCGTCACCAATTAAAAAGCGTGTTGGGTCGGCCGATAAAGTTGTTTTACCAGTACCCGATAAACCAAAGAATAGTGCTGTATCACCCGCTTCTCCTACATTAGCAGAGCAGTGCATTGGTAATACACCTTTTGCTGGAAGAAGAAAGTTTTGAACGGAGAACATCGATTTTTTCATTTCACCGGCATAACGCATACCAGCAAGTAACACTTTGCGTTGAGCAAAGTTAATAATAACAGTGCCGTCGCTGTTGGTGCCATCACGTTGTGGGTCACAAACAAACGAAGGCACATTCATTACCTGCCATTGGGGTAAATCAGATGCATTATAGTTTTTAGGCTCAATAAACATGTTTTTAGCAAAAATATGGTGCCACGCTGTTTCTGTAGTAACAACTACAGGTAGATAGTGCTCAGGGTCTGCGCCAACTTCTAAGTGAGAGGTGAAGTGGTCATTACTTTGCACATGTGCTTCTACGCGAGCCCATAAAGCGTCAAATTTGTCAGCATCGAATGGGCGGTTTACATTGCCCCATTGGATATCATCTTGCGTTGTTGCTTCTTTTACAATGAAGCGATCTTTAGGAGAGCGACCAGTGCGCTTGCCTGTAATTGCAACAAAGGCTCCATTTGCGGCTAGTGTCCCTTCGCCACGACGAATCGCATGCTCGACAAGTTCAGCTGCGGTTAAATCGACAAAACGTGTTGCGCTTGTAGTCATGTTTATACCTAACTATGTGTGAGAGTTTGAACGGGATAGCTCTGGGTTCTTAGTTCCCTTAAGCTGAAATTATAGTAACAGAAGGATTTGAGATATTCGAGCCTGTAAAGGCCCTAAAAACACATATATTTGCTAAAAAACATGAATAATTTCAATGATACCGGTGTCAGTAAATTAACAAAATTCATGACACCGGTATCATCATTTTATAATATAAAACCGCATATTTTGCGGCTTTATATTTGATTATGAGGTGGGGGCTAATTAAAAATGTTTTTAATATCTTGCTCGTCAAAAACATATTCTTTTAGGCAATAATGGCAGCTAATGTTAACAGCGCCATTTTCAGCAACATCATCAAGTAATGCTTGTTGGCCTACATTAACTAAAGCAGTAATGGTTTTCTCTCTACTACAGCCACATTTAAATGTAATAGCTTGCGGGTCAAATACGCGCGGGTTATCTTCGTGATATAAGCGCGTTAATACGGTACTGGCATCAAGCTCTAATAGCTCTTCGCGTTTAATTGTATCGCTTAAGGCTTCTAAGTGAGTAAAGTCATTAATTGATTTTTGCTTATCAACAGGCAGTACTTGTAAAAACAACCCACAGGCTTTGGCTTTCCCTTCTGTTGTGTCGGTTGCAAACCAAAGGCGTGTTTTTAGCTGTTCTGATTGCTCAAAGTAGCTTTCAATACATTTACTTAATGTATCGTGCTCAAGAGGCACTATGCCTTGATAACGTTCGCCTTTGGTTGGAGTAATGGTAATAACCATATAACCTTTACCTACAAGCTCTTTTACCGTTGTGCCGCTAACCTCGCTTTGCATGCGCGCAATACCACGCATATTTTGTTTATCGTCGCCGTTAATAACAGCGTATTTAACAGGGCCATCGCCTTGTAGCTGAACGGCTATTTCACCCTCAAACTTTAAAGTGGCAGTTAATAAACACGTTGCAACGAGTAATTCACCTAATAATGCTTTAACTGGCTCAGGGTAATTGTGATTAGCTATCATCTCGTTGTAGGCGTGCTCAATTTGAACGAGTTCGCCACGAACATCGAGTTTGTCGAATAAATAACGGTGAAGTAAATCTTGTTGCATGAGCGGCTATACCTAACTTGATTTCATTTTTAAAAGTTCGCGTCGTTGCTTTTTATCGGGCTTTTTATCCGGATGTGGAGCAAAGAAGCTGTTATTTTTGCGTGCGATGGCGTTTTCTTCGCGTTTTGCAATACTTGCATCAGTTTCTTGATACAAGGTCTGTGCAATGGGGGCGCTTTGGCGTTTTTCAAGCACTTTAAGTACCTTGATAAGCTTTTCATCAACGCCTTGGGCAAGTTTTATGGTTGCGCCAACCTCCACAATTTTACTCGCTTTAGTACGTTGCCCATTATAATGTACTTTGCCGCCTTGCACCATTTCGCGTGCAAGCGCACGGGTTTTATAAAAGCGCGCAGCCCATAACCATTTATCTAATCGAACTTTTGGCTCACTGTTGTGGTCTGAGTCGGCATTAGTATTATTTTTTTTACTCATTAGGCTTCTTCAATCGACTATTTATATATCGTAAAATTTATCATGAAATCATCGTAGGATGAAGGTATTACGGCGCGTGCTGGTTTTTTAGTCAACATTACATTGTTATATTAATCTGTTTACAAAGTTTAATATTAGTGTGCTTGTTGAATGAAAAATGAAAGGGTACTATGGGTACGCGCTTATGCAGTAAATTAAAATAAGAACATTATTATGGAACAGCAAATTCAACAGCTTAAACAATTTTTAACACGGCTACCCCATGCTAAATTAAGCGCAGTAGTTACGCTGTTAGTCGTTGTTTATCTTGCTTATTTACTCTCAAAATTAGTATGGCTGGTATGGCCACAACCGGTCTCTACACCGCTTACTCCATCTCACTATTCAGCCGGATCGAAGGCTTCTAGTACTACCTCAGTACAAAATATTATAGAGCAATTTTTATTTGGTAAAAAAACTGTAACAAATAAAACTAATACTGCGCAGCAAAACGAAGTAATTAATAATGCGCCAGAAACACGCTTAAGTATTAATCTAACCGGTATTGTTGCTGTAAGTAACGACGATAAGGCAGGTATTGCTATTATTGAGTCACAGGGGCGACAAGTTAGTTACTTAGTTGAAGAGGTTGTACAAGGCACCCGTGCAGAGGTTGCGCAAATACTTCCCGATCGCGTTATTTTAAGTGTAAACGGCCGATTTGAAACGCTAATGCTAGATGGTCTCGACTTTAGTAAAAAAGTGTCTATGCCTGTGCTTGCCGCTCGCGAAGCACAAGACATGGGGCCGCAAAAAATAGAACAAAGCGAGTTGCAAATTAACGCAACCGCTGACCCAGATGTAAAAGAAGCAATAATAGAAACACGAGAAGAGCTACTAAGTGAGCCTGGTAAGTTATTTGATTATATTCGTGTTTCACAAGCAATGAGCGATGGCGAGTTAATCGGCTATCGTTTAAGCCCAGGTAAAGAGCCTGCTCTGTTTAAACAAATGGGCCTACAAAATAATGATTTAGCCGTGGCTATTAACGGTTACCAATTAACAGATTTACAACAGGCAATGGCAGCTATTAATGAGCTGCGTAATACCAGCGATGCCACAATTACGATAGAACGTGACGGTGAGCAAATCGATGTGCAATTTAGCCTGCAATAACTTAGCTTTGGAGTTTTAACATAATGGTTCAGGTGCTACACCTCAAAAAAATTAAAAAAGGGTTAGCTAAGTACGCAGCGCTTTTTTTAGCAGCCAGTATTTCGTTGTCGGTTTCAGCTGTTGAATATGCTGCAAACTTTAAAGGCACAGATATCAACGAGTTTATAAATATTGTTGGTAAAAACCTTAATAAAACAGTGATCATTGACCCAAATGTGCGCGGTAAAGTAAACGTACGCAGTTATGAGTTAATGGATGAAGCGCTGTACTACCAATTTTTCTTAAATGTACTCGAAGTGTATGGCTACTCAGCAGTAGAAATGGACAACGGTATTATCAAGATTGAAAAAAGCTCTGACGCTAAAAAATCAAATGTGCCGCTAATTACAGAAAACAGCGCTGCATCGGGCGATATGATGATCACCCGTGTGGTACGCGTTAAAAATGTAAGTGTTCAAGAGCTTGGCCCATTAGTACGTCAATTTAGCGACCAAAAAGACGGTGGCCATGTAGCAAACTTTAATGCTGCCAATGTCATGATGCTTACTGGTCATGCAGCGTCGGTTAATCGCTTAGTAGAAATTATTCGCTCGGTGGATCAAGCCGGTGATAAGCGTGTAGATATTGTTAAGCTTAAATATGCAACGGCAGACGATGTAGTATCGGTTGTTGAAAATATTTACAAAGACAGCGGTAAAGGCAGCGTTCCTGAATTTTTGATCCCTAAGGTGGTTGCCGATGGCCGTACTAATAGCGTAATAGTAAGCGGTGAAGGGCAAGCCCGTACCCGTGCTATAGAACTAATTAAGCGCCTAGATGGCGAACTTGAAAGCCAAGGTAATACCAAAGTATTTTACTTAAACTACGCCAAAGCAGAGGATTTAGTAAAAGTACTGCAAGGCGTAAGTAAAACGCTTGCAGAAGATGGCCAAGGCACAAGTAAAACTCGTACAAACAATAAAAACGATGCCAGTATTGAAGCACACCCTGACTCAAACTCATTAGTTATTACGGCACAGCCCGATACCATGCGCTCATTAGAGACCGTGATTGATAGGCTCGATATTCGCCGTGCGCAAGTACTTGTAGAAGCGATTATTGTTGAAGTAATGGAATCGGATGGCGTTAACTTAGGTACGCAATGGATTTCGGAAGATGGCGGTATGTTGCAGTTTAATAATGGCTCAACTGTGCCTGTAGGCTCATTAGCGGTTGCAGGTATTCAAGCGCAAGACACCACAACCACACAAACAATAATAGGCACAGAATCAGGTAACGTAACCAGCTACGATGAAACAACTGAGGGTGATTATTCGGCACTTGCCTCGCTACTAAGTGGTGTTAATGGCTTAGCGTTTGGTTTAGTTAAAAACGACTGGGGTGCAATTATTCAGGCCGTTTCAACTGACACTAACTCAAACATACTGGCTACACCTTCCATTACCACCATGGATAACGAAGAAGCGTCGATGATAGTGGGTCAAGAAGTGCCCATTATTACTGGTTCGCAAACAGGCAGTAATAACGATAATCCATTTCAAACCATTGAACGCCAAGAAGTGGGTGTAAAACTAAAAGTAACCCCACAAATTAACGATGGCTCAGCAGTACAATTATTAATTGAACAAGAAGTATCGAGTGTAAGTGGTGCAACCGCTGTTGATATTTCTGTTAATAAGCGCGCCATTACCACAACCGTTATGGCTGATGATGGCGGTATGGTTGTGTTAGGCGGCCTAATTGATGAAGACGTGCAAGAAAGTGTATCTAAGGTACCAATTTTAGGTGATATTCCAATTTTAGGTCACTTATTCAAGTCAACAAATACGACCAAACGTAAGCGTAATCTTATTGTATTTATTCGCCCAACTATTATTCGCGATGGCGTTAATATGAATAAGTTAAGCTTTAATAAGTATAACTTTATTCGTGGCGAGCAAATGAAAGAGAAAGAAGATGGTATAGAGCTTATGCCAAATTCAGATGTTCCTTTACTTCCATCTTGGGATGATGAGCTTATTCTGCCACCAACTTATGAAGAGCACTTAAAAGCATTGAGCTCTAAAGAACGTGCAGAGCGTGAAGATGACTAGCGCAATAGAACAAATAAACGAAGACGTGGTTCATCGTAGTGATGAAACACGCTCTGAGGAGTTACTTACAAGTAACGATTTAGTTGAGTTGCCTCCAAAGCGTTTACCTTTTTCGTATGCGCGCAGAGCGGGTGTACTGCTTAGTAAAAATAATGAACAGCAAATTGTGTATTACCGCGGCGAGCTAGATGTTGAAGTATTGCTAGAAGTGCGTCGCATTGCAGGTAAAGGCTTTACCCTAGAGCAGTTAGCTGACGATAAATTTGAGTTACTATTAGAGGCTGCGTATCAGCGCGACAGCTCTGAAACACAACAAATGATGGAAGATATTGGTAATGAGGTCGATTTATTCTCCCTTGCCGATGAGCTCCCACAAACCGAAGATTTATTAGCCGGCGATGATGATGCGCCTATCATCAAACTAATCAACGCCATGTTAAGCGAAGCAATTAAGGAAGGTGCATCCGATATACATATCGAAACCTTTGAGCAAGAGCTTGTGATTCGCTTTAGGGTTGATGGCGTATTAAAAGAAGTGCTTAAACCTAATCGTAAGCTTGCCTCGTTATTAGTATCGCGTATTAAGGTAATGGCGAAACTAGATATAGCAGAAAAACGTATTCCGCAAGATGGTCGTATTAGCCTGCGTATTGCAGGGCGTGCAGTAGATGTACGTGTATCTACCATGCCATCTAGCTTTGGTGAGCGTGTAGTACTGCGTTTACTTGATAAAAACAATGCCCGCTTAAATCTTGAAGATTTAGGTATGACGCCGCAAAACCGAGAGTTGTTTGCTGATTTAATTAGTAAACCACACGGTATTATTTTGGTTACTGGCCCAACGGGTTCTGGTAAAAGTACCACCTTGTACGCCGGTATGAGCCAAATAAATTCTCGCGATCGTAATATTTTAACGGTAGAAGACCCAATAGAGTACGAAATTCCGGGGATTGGCCAAACACAAGTAAACACCAAAGTAGATATGACCTTTGCCCGCGGGCTTCGTGCAATATTACGTCAAGATCCCGATGTAGTAATGGTCGGTGAAATACGTGACCTTGAAACCGCGCAAATTGGCGTGCAAGCATCGCTTACAGGTCACTTAGTTATGTCTACGCTACACACCAATACCGCCTCGGGCGCAATTACCCGTATGGAAGACATGGGTGTAGAACCATTCTTGCTGTCATCGTCATTGTTAGGCGTGCTGTCGCAGCGCTTAGTACGTACTTTATGTAATAGCTGTAAAGAAGGTCACACTGCTGATGAACGTGAGTGTGAGCTGCTAGGTGTACCGTTTGATAGCGCACCTACAATTTACCGCGCAGTAGGCTGTGAAGAGTGTAACTTTAATGGTTACCGCGGCCGTACTGGTATTCATGAATTACTCGTGGTTGATGAAGAAATACGCGAAATGATCCACAGCGGTAAAGGCGAGCAAAGTGTTGAAAAATACATTCGCCAAAAAAGCCCAAGCATACGCCAAGATGGCTGTAGCCGCGTACTGGCAGGCAAAACAACCCTTGAAGAAATTCTACGCGTTACCCGTGAGGAAGCCTAACCATGGCGGCGTTTGAATACCGTGCCCTTGATGGCCGAGGGAAAGAACAAAAAGGCATTTTAGAAGCCGATACAGCTAAACAAATTCGCCAAGCGCTGCGCGAAAAAAAACTTACGCCGCTTGAAGTTGTCCCTGCAGCTGAAGGGGAAAAACAAGTTAGTGGCGCAAAAACGCCGTTATTAAGTCGTTTTTTTAAACCCAGCGTATCTACCTCCGATTTAGCCCTTATTACGCGCCAGCTTGCTACGCTCATTCAATCGGCATTGCCAGTTGAAGGGGCTGTCATGGCGGTGGCAGAGCAATGTGAAAAGCCTCGCTTAAAACGTATGCTTATGTCGGTACGTTCAAAGGTAGTAGAGGGTTACACACTGGCCGATGGCATGAGTGAATTTCCACATGTATTTGACGATTTATACCGAGCAATGGTAGCCGCAGGTGAAAAATCAGGGCACCTTGACCAAGTATTAAATCGCCTTGCCGATTACACCGAACAGCGCCAACACATGCGCAGCCAAATTACTCAAGCCATGGTTTACCCAACCATTTTGGTTATTTTTGCTATTGGTATTGTTTCGGTTTTACTCGGTACCGTTGTGCCTAAAATTTTAAAAACCTTCGAAAAAACTAAGCAAGTACTGCCTTGGACGACCGAATGGGTTATGGCAGGCAGCCACTTTGTACAAAATTATTGGTTTATAAGTTTGTTAGTCATTACTGCGCTGGCAGTAGGCATTAAACATGCACTTAAACAACCTAAAATTCGCTTTTGGTGGGACGACCGCGTACTGCACATGCCTGGTTTTGGTAAAGTAGCGCGGGGTATTAATACCGCGCGTTTTGCACGTACGCTCAGTATTTTATCGTCAAGCTCAGTGCCACTACTTGAAGGCATGCGCATATCGGGTGGCGTATTAGCGAATAAAAAAATGAAAAAATCGGTGGCAGATGCTGCCGATAGAGTCAGTGAAGGTGCAAGCCTAAGAGCGGCTTTACAGCAAACCAAATTGTTTCCACCGATGATGCTGCACATGATTGCCAGCGGTGAAAAATCAGGTGAGCTAGAACAAATGTTAGAGCGCGCGGCTAATAACCAAGACCGTGAGTTTGAAAGCATGGTAAACGTATCATTAAAATTATTAGAGCCAGCAATGATTGCCTCAATGGCGGTGATTGTTTTGTTTATAGTAATGGCTATTTTACAGCCAATAATGGCAATGAATAAAGCGGTAGGACTTTAAGCTTTAAGGGGTTAGCTAAGTTAGTATTTACTTAGATGACGCCAAATTAAATTATGTTTTTGGAAAATGAGGTATTTACGTGAATAAACAATCAGGTTTTTCTTTACTCGAAGTAATGGTGGTATTGGTTATTATTGGGATGATTATGTCAATTGTGGCGCCTAATATTATGGGCCAACAAGAAGAAGCTGCTATCGATAAAGCACATCTAGATATTCAACAGCTTGAAGATGCAATGAGCTTATACAAGCTTAAAAATAAAAGCTACCCAAGCACAGAGCAAGGCCTAGAAGCATTGGTTAATAAAACCAGCATTGAGCCAATTCCTAAGCGTTTCCCTGATGGTGGTTTTGTAAATGAATTACCAGAAGATCCATGGGGTAACCCGTACCAGCTAATTAGCCCAGGTGAAATTGGCAAGTTTGATATTTTTTCAATGGGACCTGATGGCGAAGCCGGTACCGATGATGATATTGGCAACTGGAACGAAGACGAGCAATAAATGCGACTTAACCCAGCAGTATGGTTAAATACGATTGCACGAGGCTTACTATGCAAGTAAGCCTTAATCGTATGCGCGCCCACCATCGTGGGTTTAGCTTAATAGAAATTTTAGTGGTACTTACTATTATCGCATTTGCGACCAAAATGGTGGTATACAGCTTAGAAGGCGGTGCCGAAGATGAGCTTGATACACAAGCGCTTAGGCTGCATACCACCATTAACATGGCCTCTGAATTTGCTATTTTAAATCAAATAGAACTTGGCTTAATGGTTGAGGAAAACACCCTTGAGTTTTTAGTATTTGATGGCGAAAAATGGATTACCTTTGACCGCGAAGACCTTTACAAGCCCATTGAGCTGGATGAACGGTTAAAACTCACGCTCAATTTAGAAGATTTAGCCTGGTCACAAGAGAACTTACTTGAGCAAGCAAATTGGCGTGAGCTAATGAGCGGCGGCGATGACGATAGCTTATTAGAGCTTGAAAAACTAAAAATACCGCAAGTCCTTATTTTATCATCTGGCGAGGTCAGCGCCTTTCAGCTTATTGTTGAATTAAAAGAGCAAAGCGAGCCTGTGTATTACATTGAAGGGGAATTTACAGCCCCTGTTAATTTGCGAAAAGAGCCATAATAATGAGGCTAAATAAAGGCTTTACCTTACTCGAAGTGCTTGTAGCGTTAAGTATTTGTGCTATGGCTGGGATTGCAGCTATGCAAGCAACCGGCGAGCATATAAATCATTTAACAACACTTGAAGAGCAAACGTATGCATCGTGGGTGGCAGAAAATGTGTTGGTGGTGCAGCGTAGTAAAGGTAAAGACTGGCAGGCTAAAAATGGCGCGCGCGGCAGCGAAGTAATGGCGGGCGTTGAGTGGTTTTGGAAGCAAGAAATAGCAAAAACTGCAGACAAAAGCTTTGTAAAAGTGACCATAAATGTTTTTAGCGACGAAAAATACGAGCAATCGGTGTACGAGCTTTCAACTTATTTAAATAAAGGTAGCTAATAAGTGAAGCAGCGCGGATTTACATTAATCGAAGTATTAGTTGCTATGGCTATTTTAGCGGTGGTGATTATGGCTACTCACCAAATTTTAGACTCAACCACCAAAGCAAAAGAAGCGTCTGATGAAAAAATAGCGGAGCTTAACGGCCTACAAACCGCATTTAGGTTAATGGATCAAGACTTTAGCCAAATGACTCAGCGCACTGTACGTAACGAAGCCGGTGATGCGCAAGAGCAATACTTACTAGCAGGGCGTTATATATTAGAAAGCCAATACGATGGTATTGCATTTGTACGCGATGGCTGGGTTAACCCAATCAACTTGCTGCCTCGTTCTGAGTTACAAGCCGTAGGGTATAGAGTGCTTGATGACAATTTAGAGCGTGTATACAGAGTGTATGTAGATCAGCTTGATAATATGGAGCCGCGGGTACAAGTTGTTTTAAAAGGTATTGAAGAGCTTAAATTTGAATTTTTAGATGCCAACAACGAATGGCAAGAGCAATGGCAAATAAAAGCCTTACCTAAAGCGGTTGCGGTTACTTTACAACAAATTGAGGCAGAGCCTATTCGTCGTGTTTTTTTAGTACCCGGGCAGGGCAAAAACAGCGGGGAGAGTAATTAATGAATAAGCGCGAATCACGCGGTGCCGCATTAGTTATTGTGCTGTTTATTGTTGCACTGGCCGCTATATTAGCCGTAGAAATGAGTGCTAATTTAATGGTGCAGGTTCAAAAAAGCACTAACCTGCAAGGTCACCAGCAAGCAAAGTGGTATGCCTACGGCGGTGAAGAGCTGGCAATAAAGGCACTAAAGTTAAGTAAAGACGATGATCCTGACAAAACCTCGTTAGATCAGGTTTGGGCCACACTAGGCGACACCCAATACCCTGTAGATAATGGTACTCTAAGCGGTAAAATTACTGACTTACAGGCGTGTTTAAATTTAAATGCATTAGGGGAAGCACCAGACCCAAACTCTACCAGCAAAACCAACCCTGCTCATAAAGCACTCTTTGCATTATTAGAAAACATTGAAGATTTACCTGCCGAGGAAAGCGAAGAAGCAATGGCAGACAGTGTATTTGACTGGCTTGATGAAAACAGCATTACCTATCGTTCAGGCGCTGAAGAAGACGAGTATTTATCGCGTGATTACCCTTATATGAGCGCAAATAGTTTATTTGCATCACCTTCTGAGCTGCGTTTGGTAAAAGGTTTTAATCCGCTAGTAATGGAAAAGGTATTACCTTTTGTATGTGTTATTCCGGGGTCTCCCTTATTATCGATTAACGTCAATACGTTACTTCCCGAACAAGCACTTATTTTAAGTGCCATGATTGACGAATTATCGTTATCGGGCGCAGAGGCTGTTATAGCAGCTCGCCCTGAAACCGGATTTGATAGCGTGGATGAATTTTTTTCCGAGGTACAGCAGCAAGGCGGTACAAATTTAGATTCGGTTAAAGAACTATTTAGTATTAACAGCGAATATTTTAAATTACAAACGCAGGCGACATTTGTCGATTTGCGTTTTTCGATGACCACATTACTTCATGCCAAAAATGGCGAAGTAACGATACTGGCGCGAAAATTTGGAGGCGTACAGTGACAGAAATACTGCTGATCCGCACGGGTCAAACAGAGCAAGATAAATTAAATTGGTTAATTTATTCACCACAAGAACAAGAAATAATTGCCAGTGGGGAATTAACCGATGCAAGCCGTTTAAGTGAGCTAAGTGAAAAAGCGCAAACCCGCGAGGTAGTGGTATTACTGCCTAGCGATCAGGTGCAGCTTAAAACAGTGGCGTTGCCGGCTAAGTGGAATCGCAAGTTAGAGCAAGCGTTGCCGTACATGCTTGAAGAAGATATTGCGTGCGATATAGACGAGCTATTTGTCGCAATTGGCGAGCCCACTATGATTAATGAGCAGCATGCAATTAAAGTTGCCTTAACTGACCGCGAGTGGTTTGAGGCTTGGCTTGCTTTATTTTCAGAGCATAGCTTGGCGGTATACACCATTTTACCTGATGCCCTGCTACTGCCTACAGCCGACGATGATACATTAACCGCCATAGAGCTTAATAATCAGTGGTTATTTAAAAGAGGCGATTGGCATATTAGTGCCGTTGAGAATAGCTGGCTAAGGGATTACTTAAGTGCACTTGGCGAGCCGAGCGTAAAGCACTATAGCCCGGCTAATCAGTTTCCTGAATGTATTAACCTAATTTCGCAAGCAAGCGACTACGATTTACCATTGGCCTTATTTGCTAAACAACTTCCCAGCGTTAAATTTAATTTACGCCAAGGTATGTACCAGCTTAAAAAGAAAAGTGCACTGTGGTGGGGTTATTGGAAGGGCGCAGCCATTATTACCGGTGTTGCTTTATTTGCTACCATTGCCATAAAGCTGGTTGAACTAAATCAACTAAACTCGCGTGTTGAGCTTGCTAAAGCCCAGGTAGTGGATAGATACCAAAAAGCATTCCCAGGAACTAAAGTACGTCCTAACTTAATTAAAAGCCAAATCAGGGGCGCGCTTAAAACCATTAATGGCGAAAGTGAAGCTGGGTTTTTAGATTTGACCAGCCAATTGGTTGGCGTTTTTTCGCAAGTAAGCGAATTTACGCCAGAAACCCTACGTTACGATAAACGCCGTAATGAGCTGCGAATACGCGCACGCGCAAAAGACTTTCAAACGTTTGGTAAAGTAAAAAGTATACTTGAGCAACAAGGGTTAACGGTTGAACAAGGGTCGTTAAATAACGATGGCGATTTTGTCGTAGGCGAAATTAAACTGCGAGGTGCAGTATGAAAAAGCAAATAATGCAATACTGGCGCTCTTTAAAAGAGCAAGAGCAGCAATTGATTATGGTTGCTGGTGGTATATTTGTTGTTTTTGTTTTAGTAATGGGAATTTTTAGACCTTTAAATAACGCCATAGATAAAGCTAAAAAGTCGTACGTCACTCAGCAAGAGCTGCTCGTATGGGTTGATGAAAGCATAGTAAAGTTAAAAGCGGCGGGTAACACGCAGGCAATTAGCAATCAAAATATTAGCCAAGTGGTTAATTCAACGCGTAGTCGTTACCGTATTACTATTAGTAAAATGCAGCCTAACGATAACTCGTTACGTTTAACGCTTGATTCGGTAGAGTTTAATCAATTAATAGAATGGTTAGACGAACTGGTTAATCAGCATGGCTTAAGAGTAGAGAACCTTGATTTAAGCAAAGATGATAAATCAGGGTTTGTACGTGTAAGCCGCTTAGTACTAGAGAAGTAATTAATGAAAAAAATAATAATATTATCAGTGGTATTTTTTATTAGTTTTATTGTGTTTTGCATAATGAAATTACCAGCGGCCATTGCGTTAGACCTAGCTAAGCCGTACTTACCAAAACAGCTTGAAATAGGGCAAACCGTAGGGAGTGTATGGCAAGGTCAGATGATGCAAGTGCGCTATCAAGACGAGCAGCTAAATAATGTACGCTGGGATATTGCTGGCTGGCAGTTATTTACGGGTAATTTAAATGCTAACTTAAAATTTGGTAATCCGCGTGAGCGTAGCGATATTTCGGGCTATGCTGATGTGAATTACGGATTATTTAACAATGTGGTTAAAGTTACCGATGGTATAATTCGCTCGACCGTAGAGCGTGCCATGCAACGTATTGCACTACCTATACCAGCTACGGCTAAAGGTCGAGTCATTTTAGAGCTTAACGAGTACACCTCAGGTGTGCCTTATTGTGAGTCATTAAAAGGCGAGATTGCCAGCCCAAATATAGATGTTAAAGGCTTTAATGGCTGGTTTAATATAGGCCCACTGAGTGGCATGTTAAGCTGTAAGTCGGGCGATATAGCTATTTTGGTCGACCCAGATAACACGTTAGGCCTTGAAGCCGACGCAACACTTAAAGCTAACTTTGACTTTAAAGTAGCAGGCTATGTTAAACCTGATGCTAGCTTACCAAAAGATGTACACGACGCGGTTAAGTTTTTAGGCCGCCCCGATGCACAGGGCCGCTACCCACTAAATTTTTAATGTAATAAAAGAGATTTAATGCAATTACCACAGTTTAACGAACAACACGCACAGCAATTAAGTGCATTTTTAAGTACTCAACCTCAGGCTATGTCCTTAACACAAAGCCAAGGCTATCTATTTGGGGTTATTTGTTCGCCAAGCCCATTAGAAGTTCACCAGTGGTTAGCGCATATTGTGCCTAATACGGCTAACGATTTAGACGAAGAAATACTGTTTTTATTTATGGCGTTATACCATCAAATTAGTGAGCAAGTATTTGAAACCGGTTACAAGTTACCCGCCAATTTTGACCTAGACTATACCCAAGCGTGGAGTGAAGGTTTTTTACGTGCTACTCAAGAATACGCACAACCTCTATTAACAGCTCCCGCTTTAGAGCCTCAGTACAAAGAAGCACTAGAGAGTGCGCTAAGTACGCTTAGCTTTTTTGCTGTTGATGAGCAAACAAGAGTGCAAATTGCGCAGCAAAATAGTATGACACTCGAAGCTTTATATCAGTATCAGTACGAATCAATGGGCGACTTTGCATTAGGCTTTGCCGAGCTTATTGAGGTGGTAGCCATAAACAGTGGGCTGATTACAGATGAAGGGTGGGAAGAGTAGCCTTTAGGTGTATTAAACGGCGCTTAGGGTAATTAAGCGCCAAGTTCTAAAATAATATCAGTGCAGCCTTTTTTACACTTAACAACGCCTTTACCCGGCTCGCTGGTGGCTAAATCGAGTGTTAACACCTCGCCGCACTGCTCACAATGCAAGGTTTTTCCTTGCGATAGCTTTTTAAGTATTGTGCGCTGTTTGTGAAAAGAGTCACTCGCTTTTTTGTTTAACTGCGAAAAATCCACTACTTAGCTCTCTTTTGTTCTAATGCATCCGATACAATTTTACACACTGTATTTAAACGCTCTTCGTAAAAATATAAATTTAGGTCGCGCTCGCGGCAATAACGTAAATGAAATAACTGCACTGAATCATCAGTGGTAAAGGTTTTTTCAATATATTCGTGTTCAGACTCAGAGAGCTTTAACGCACTGCTAATACGGTTTTTAGCCATATTGGCTGCTGGGCTACGGTTTATTTTGCTCGCATCACTTAAAAAACCCACACCTTCACCTAATAGCTTTTCGCGGGGCTCTTTAACTAATGGGTGATCAATAGTAAAAAACGCAAGGATCAGAATGACCAATATAATAAACTTTTTCATGAATGCGTAAACCTTGATCTTAATGGGGTAAATTTAGCAAGCAGTGTAATAAACTGCATTTTAAAAGCAAGTAACTGAGATGAATAAATTATTAGCAATCTATACCTGTAATTTTAGCCAGTATTGTTATAATAGCCAACAGCAGTTAGATATTTCTGAAATATCTGAAAGTATTCAAACAGCTGATTATTTAAACTAATCACACTTACCATTAACGAACTACAGTTACAGTATAGAATACGCACATATTGCTACGTTTTTATTTCCAAGCGGCGTTGAGGAACTTCGATGGACAAGCAAATTAAAGTAAAGAATATACCTGCAGAGGTTAAAATCCAACAACCGGATTTAAGCCGTCAAGACGACAGGTTTAACCCACGTAACCGAATTTATGTTCGCGCAGTAAAAGGGCTTCATCAGTTACTTAGACAGCGTATAGGCTTTTTAGGCATGCTTGCCTTTATGCTCTTGCCTTGGATAAATTTTAATGGCCAGCAAGCTGTGTTATTTGATTTAGTTGGCCAAAAGTACAATATTTTTGGGCTAACGCTGTGGCCGCAAGATTTCACTATATTAGCCTTTATATTTATGTTGGCCGCGTTTGCACTCTTTTTGGTCACTACCTTTTATGGCCGAGTATGGTGTGGCTATACCTGCCCGCAAACTGTATGGACCTTTATATTTATTTGGTTTGAAGAAAAGTTTGAAGGCACAGCGAATCAGCGTAAAAAGCTAGATCAACGCCCGATGGATTTTGATAAGTTTTGGCGAAAAACAGCAAAGCACACCAGTTGGGTTTTATTTGCCTTATATACGGCGATTTCGTTTGTCGGATACTTTACGCCTATCCGTGAATTACTCCCTGACTTTGTTACCTTTAATGTAGGTGGTTACGCGCTGGTAAGTATTATTTTCTTTGCAGCGTGTACTTATGCTAACGCAGGGTGGATGCGTGAAATTATGTGTTTACACATTTGCCCCTATTCACGTTTTCAATCAGCTATGTTTGATAAAGACACTTACACCGTAACGTACGATGAAAAACGCGGCGAAAGCCGAGGCCCACGTTCGCGTAAAATTGCCCACGAAGATTTAGAAATGGGCGATTGTATAGACTGTAACTTGTGTGTACAGGTGTGTCCTACAGGGATAGATATTCGTAATGGTTTGCAAGCCGAGTGTATAAACTGTGGTGCATGTATTGATGCCTGCGATGGTGTAATGGATAAAATGGATTATCCGCGGGGTCTTATTTCTTATACTACTGAGCGTAATCTCGAAACACCTGAAAATAAAACCAACCCACTGCGAGCTAAAATCATAGGTTACACGGTCATACTGGTGGTGCTTACCAGTGCGCTGGTGGCTAACATTGCATTTAGAAAGCCTATGGACTTTGACATAATACGAGACCGTAACCAACTGTATCGAGTTGACTTTAATGGCTTGGTAGAAAACACCTATACATTAAAAGTAATCAACAAGGCGCAGTACGAGCAAACCTTTAATATTAATGTTCAAGGCCTTGAAAACTTTAAGTACATTGGCAAGCAAACATTTACAGTGCAAGCAGGGCAATCGCATAATGTGCCACTGTCACTTGTGATGGACCCGTATGATTTAAAAGCGCCAATGACGGAGTTTAACTTTGTACTTTCACCGGTTAATGACCCCGATGAAAGCATATCGCAACCGAGTAACTTTTTTAAAGCGCGATAAACACACTAACAAAAGCGGGGTAACCCGCTTTTTACATTAAGAAGCCCATGAGTAAATTTAGTTTTGAAGATTTAACACCCGACTTAATTCTCGATGCGATAGAAAGCGTTGGTATATATGCAGAGTCAGGTTTATTAGCACTTAATAGCTACGAAAACAGAGTCTACCAATTTAAGGCGGAAGATGGCCTGCGCTACGTTGTTAAGTTTTACCGACCAGAGCGCTGGAGCAAAGCGCAAATACAAGAAGAGCACGACTTTGCATTTGAATTAGCTGAGGCCGAAGTACCCGTTGTTGCACCCATTAAACACAACGGAGAAAGCTTATTTGAGCACCAAGGTTATGTATTTGTGTTATTTCCAAGTGTAGGCGGGCGACAGTTTGAAGTTGATAACCTGGATCAGCTTGATGTAATGGGTCGTTTAATTGGCCGTATGCATCAGGTGGCTAAAAGCAAACCATTTGAGCACAGACCTACCTTTAGTTGCGAAGAATATTTGCATACAGCTAAAGTTCATCTGCAAAAAAGTAATTTGGTACCTATGGGGATCAGCACGGCTTTTTACACCATATTGGACTTGGTTATTGAACAAGCGCAAGCACAGTATAAAAATGTGCAAGAGATCCGCTTACATGGTGATTGCCACGCAGGTAACATTTTGTGGGCAGGCGAAGCACTTATGTTTGTTGATTTAGATGACGCTCGTCAGGGGCCGGCCATTCAAGATTTATGGATGATGCTCAGTGGCGATCGTCAAACACAGCTGTTACAGTTAGACACCCTTGTAAATGCGTATGAAGAGTTTTGTGATTTTGACCACACTCAACTCAAATTAATTGAACCGCTTCGTGCAATGCGTATTATTCACTATATGGGTTGGGTAGCAAAACGATGGAGTGATCCTGCGTTCGTACGGAACTTTTCATGGTTTGCTGAAGACAAATACTGGGAGCAACAAATTTTAGCGCTTAAAGAGCAGTTTGCAGCACTGCAAGAAGCTCCGCTGAAGTTATTGCCATAAAATTTTATTTAAAAAGTACACGAGATACCAATGCTTAAAAAATTGAAACTGAGCCTACTACTTTTATGTTTACCATTTGCAGCCCTTGCTGCACAGTTTGAAGCCGATAACCAGTATACTGTTATTGATGTAGAAAAAAGCGCAGAGCCGCAAGTAACCGAATTTTTCTCGTTTTACTGTCCGCATTGTTTTAAATTTGAGCCTGTTGCAAAGGCAATTGAAAAAAGCCTACCTGAGGGCACTGAATTTATAAAAAATCACGTTAACTTTTTAGGTGGTGTATCTCCACAGGCGCAAAGCAACTTAAGCTACGCCTACTTAATCGGTAAAAAGCACGGTCAAGCACAAAGTATCAGCGACCAAATTTTTAAAAGTATTCATGTACAGCGCGCACCTTTAACGCAAATGAAAGACGTTAAAAAGTTGCTTGAAGTTAATGGTATCGATAGTGCAACGTTTGATCAAGACATTGCCAGCATGCCAATTATTTCAGCTGAGCGTGCAATGCAAGATAAACAAAACAAATATTCAAAACTAGGTGCGCTAACTGGTGTGCCTACCTTTATTGTAAACGATAAATATAAAATAAACATTAACACCATTAATAACCAGCAAGAACTGAATGAGTTAGTTGCTTTTTTACTAACACTTTAATCTCGGAGAACAATAACAATGATCAAATTAGTTAAAGCAGGTTTACTTGCATTACTACTGCCTATGGCTGCGAGCAGTGTAGCCGCCACTTATGAAGAAGGCGTACATTACGATGTAGTTGCTGAGCGCGCGACTAAAAAGCCAGAAGTAAAAGAGTTTTTCTCATTTTATTGCCCTGCTTGTAATAACATGGAAGCGTTAATTGGTGAGTTTAAGCCAAAGCTAGACAAAGACGTTAAATTTAAAAAGAGCCATGTTGATTTTGTCGGTGTTCGCGATCCAGAAAACCAACAAATGATGAGCCAAGCGCTGGCCACTGCGGAAGTACTTCCACAAAAAGATAAAATTGTTGCGGCTATTTTTAATCACATTCACACTAAGCGCGCTAAATTTAACGAGCTTGCAGATGTAAAAGATGTATTTGTAGCGCAGGGTGTTGATGGCGATAAGTTTGATAAACTATACAAAAGTTTCTCGGTACGTACATTAAGCTCTAAAATGAAGCGTGACCAAAATTACTTTAAAGAAAAAGGCGCGCTACGTGGCGTACCAACCTTTATTGTAAATGGTAAATACAAATTAAACCTAGGCCGTGAGTCCGGTATTACCGCGCCAGAAGATATTAGTAAATTAATTAACTATTTAGCGAACAAGTAAGATTTGCTAAAACAAAAAAGCTCCGTAAGGAGCTTTTTTTGTTTATAGGGATATAGCAATGGAAAAAGTATTAATATCGAGTTGTTTATTTGGCTTACCTGTTCGATACGATGGTAAAAGCCAAGCATTATCGCACCCGCAAATTAATGTATGGCGTAAAGAAAATAGGTTAGTTATGTTTTGTCCTGAGGTGGCTGGTGGATTGCCAACACCTAGAGCATCAGCAGAGATAAAACAAGGGAGAGTCGTAACGAGCACTTATGAGGATGTAACTAAAGAATTTAAATCAGGTGCAGCTAAAGCCCTAGACTTATGTAATGAGCATGCAATTCGTTTTGCTTTACTTAAAGAGTCGAGCCCTTCGTGTGGTAGAAATACAATTTACGATGGTAGCCATAGTGGGGTAAAAGTACAGGGCATGGGTATGACTGCTAAGTTGCTGATGGAGCATCAAATTGAAGTGTTTAGTGAAAATCAAATACCAGCACTTATAAAGGTGCTGGCATTATAATATTAACTCACTATTTTCTTTGTAAGAAAACACCCGATTCTATGTGGTGCGTATAAGGGAACTGATCAAATATCGCAAAGCGCTTAACATTATGAGTACGGGTTAAATGATCTAAATCGCGCTCAAGCGTTTCTGGGTTGCACGATATATAAATAATGTTCTCGTAGTTGGCTACTAAGTCACAGGTAAGGGTATCCATACCTGCGCGTGGAGGGTCGACTAAAATAGTTTGGCAATCGTAACTTTTTAAATCTATCCCCTCTAAACGCGAAAAGGTACGTTCACCATTCATTGCCTGGGTAAACTCTTCACTCGACATACGAATTATATCTAAGTTATCTACCTTATTTTTAGCAATGTTGTATTGCGCTGAATGCACAGAAGACTTAGATATTTCAGTAGCCAATACGCGATTAAACGAATCCGCCAATGCAATAGAGAAATTACCATTACCACAGTAAAGTTCCAGCAGGTCATTACTCAGTGGTTTACATAAGTCTTGTGCCCACTCCAGCATTTTTATATTCACTTTAGCATTAGGTTGCGTAAAGCTATTTTCTACTTGTTGATAAATAAGCTCCTGGCCGTTTACGGTTAAACGCTCAGTAACAAAATCATTGCCTAGTACTTCTTTTTGTTTGCGAGCACGACCGATAAAGTCAATGTTGTATTTGCTGCTCAGTTTTTCTTTCAGGGCTTTTATTTCAGTTAGCCACTGATCATCGAGTGGTTTGTGATAAAGCAAGCTTACTAAAATCTCGCCACTTAATGACGATAAATAATCGATTTGAAACAGCTTACGGCGTAATACTTCACACGACTTTAAATTATCAATCATCACCTGCATAACTTCACCAACTAATGGCGCGGCAGGGTCAAAGGTGTCGACGCGAATTTTTTCTTTCGTGGCCTGATCAAACATAATATGAAATAGATCATCCCCATCGTGCCATACTCTAAATTCAGCACGTTGGCGGTAGTTAATTGGCTCTGAGCTAAACACCTCTAACGCTTGCACACCAAATCGCTTAAATTGCGACGTAATACGCTGCTCTTTTTCATTTAGCTGCGTATCGTACTGTGTGGTATCTATTTTAATCACTGCCATTAATGCTACTACCTTATCTATGAGATCTATTTATCGGCGCTATTGTAGGGAGCGAGCAGTATTTGTCTAGTTTTGCTGATAATAAAGTTGCTGTTTTTTTAAACATGCACTTTAGTTTTGTCACTATTAGCCGATAATAAGCTAAGTACGTAACGGAGGTGGATCATGAAAATCGGTAATTATGGCTATACGCCAAACAACAACGTAAACAAATTCAATAATAAAGAGGCGCTACAGCAGCCAACAATCCAATCTCCGCAAGAAAGTTCATTACAGCGAGGCAGAGAACTTGCTGCAAAAGTGCTTGGCGACAAAATGGCAGAGCAACTAGGTTTACCTGTTGAGCAAAAACAAGCCGATAAACCTTTATTCGATTTTGATGAAATAGTAAAAAATGTACTCGACTTTGTATCTGGTGCAGTTAATAAAGCCAAAGCCAATGGTGCCGATGACGATAAATTAAAAAATATGTTAGATGATGCGCGCACAGGTGTTCAAACCGGTATAGACGAAGCGGTTGATGAGCTAAAAGGCACCGGTGTATTTAACGAAGAAATGCAAGAGGGCATCGACAAGTCAAAAGAAGGCATTTTTGAGGGGCTTGATGAGTTTGAGCAAACCCTATTTAACCCACAAGCGGCCAGTGTTAGCGTAAGCCAAGCACAATATGTAAGTATGAGCAGCAATGCCGAGTATAAGTTTACAACGGCCGAAGGTGATGAAGTCAGTATTAGCTTTGCTGATGCATATGAGTCTCAAACAGCGAGCGGGTATCAACAAAGCAATAACAGCGAATCGTTTGCCAGCTCATCGTCGCAATCTCGAGAGCTGTCATTTTCAATGTCAGTTAATGGTGATTTAAACGAACAAGAGCAAGATGCTATTAATGCCATGATGGAAGAGCTACAAGGTGTAAGTAAAACATTCTTTAGTGGTGATTTGGATGAAGCATTTGAGAAAGCACAAGAGCTGAGCTTAGGCAGTGAGCAACTCGTTGCATTTTCAATGGATCTTCGCCAAACAAAAACAGTCGCTACCGTTAAAAGTTATGAGCAATATCAGCCAAACCCAACAAAAGAGGTAGCCGATGCGATCGCACCTTTTAATGACGATCTAAAAAATGCATTTGATAAAGCATCGCAACTAGGCCTACAAGATCAGCTTGCCGGTATTATAGAGTGGCTAAACCAAGATCAAGCAGCGGTCGATCAGCTAGTTGATTACACACAGGCAATGTTTGAAAACCTAAACCAATTAAATTCAGCGGGCGATGCACTCGACGCGCTAAAGTCTGAGCAAAGCTAAACTACTTTCTTTTATAAATACCTCATGGCAAACTGCCGTTCTTAATAAACAGTAGGAACCAAAGTTTGTCAGCCCACATAATGGTATTTGATTCAGGTATAGGTGGCACCACCGTGCTTGAGCATATTCAAAAGCGTATTCCAGATGCACAGTACAGCTACTTTATGGATAATGCGTTACTCCCTTATGGCGCGCAAACCCAGCAAACTATTATAGGGCGTTTATGCTCACTCATTTATTTTATTGAGCAAAACGCGCTTAATGTCGACCTTATTGTTATAGCCTGCAATACAGCCTCTACATCAGCCTTGAGTGAAGTACGCAAAATTACATCAATACCTATTGTAGGCGTAGTGCCCGCAATAAAGCCTGCTGCTGAAGTAACTCGCACAAAGCACATCGGCTTATTGGCAACCCCCGCCACAGTTGCAAGCCCCTATACTCATACATTAATAAAAGAGCATGCCAGCAACGTAACAGTGAGTTTATATAGCAGTGTTGAGCTGGTGGCATTGGCAGAGCAGTTATTTTTCACTCAGCAGCTAGATACACTCAAACTGCATAAAGAGCTTACGCGTTTGCGCATTAACTCAGATATAGATGTACTTGTACTAGGTTGCACACATTTCCCAATTCTTAGCGATGCTATACAAGCGTACTTTAATAACGCAGTGCAATTACTCGATTCAGGCGCGGCCATTGCTAGCAGGGTAAACTACCTACTAGAGCAGCATAACTTTGGAAATAAATTTACAGACAAAAAAAAGCCGCTGCAATATTATGCAACGGCTGATGTTTTGAGTAATAAGCTAGCTATAAAGCACGTTACACTGATTGATCCGTCTCAGTGCGTAAAGAGCTAGAATCATCTTCTTGTTTTTGTTTTGCCTCACGTACTTTTAAAGTACGCTGTTGAAACTCACTATCGTTTAACTTAGCAATTGCATTGTCTGCATCTGCCTGTGCCATTTCAACAAAACCAAAGCCACGACGTTTGCCAGTATTTTTATCCTTTAATAGGCGCACGTTGAAAACTTTACCTTGTTCTTCAAACAAAGCGCGAACAACACCTTCATTTGCACGATAAGGAAGATTACCAACATAAAGTGTTTTTGTTTTAACTTCAGCTTCTTCACCACCTTCCGATGATATTGCAGCAATAGCAATCCCACCAATTAATAAACCAGCACCAAATAGCAATGCTGGGCTTAAAGCTAAGCTGCCTAAAGCAAACTCAACAATAACAAAACCAACTACAGCAAGAATAACAGAGAAGATAAAAGATTTTTGATCGGGTAATTTCATTTTAGATCTACCAATAAACAGGAAATAAACATTAATTTAACATTGTGAACTTGCTATCTTAACGTCTTAAACGAACATAGCAATGAAATTTATATTAAATAATAAAAATCAGTATAAAAAAGCATCATCTTAGCCAGTGATTTAGCTAGTTTTATGCTGTTTTGCTCTATTTTTGTTCGAACAGTAAAAAGATCTAAAAAAAGGGTTGATCTGTTTTCGGATCTCCCTATAATGCGACCCCACTGAGACGGGGAACGCCAACGCATAGCGAGGCAGAGCTGCTCACAGAGTTAAGTAAAACTTTGGTTTTAAATCTTCTAAAAAGAAAGTTTAAAATTAAGTGTTGACTCGAAAAATAAAGGATGTATTATACGCATCCCTAGCGACAACGTCGCAACGTT
>NZ_JAQREK010000033.1:0-24192 GCF_028599265.1 Pseudoalteromonas sp. Angola-4
ATCATGGTATCGTTTTGTAAAATAACTCTTAAACGTTGGTTATGCTTCATATGCACTGGCGTGCTTTTACCAAATTCTAAGCCATCAAATGACCAGCTATAACGTTCCATATTTCCGGTTAAATGCAACTCAATTTCAGCTTCTGGCTCTTGCTGGTTAGTGATCCCTTCAAGTGAGTGTAAATCTGCAAGTGTTAAAACACGGCGACCATTTTTACGTAAACCAATACCAGGATCATCAAGATTTGTTCTAGGCATATCAACGCGCATATCAACTGAAGCTCCATACTCCGTTTTGGCATGACGCACTTTAGGGCTGGCAACTGCCAATGGGTTTTCAGACATACCATGTTTGCTATGATCCATCGCCATTGCACCGTGCTCCATAGCGCTATGATCCATTTCTTTAGAGTTCATACCTGACATGCCAGCCATACCTGCCATTGCAGAATGCTCACCGCCGTGGGTCATATTGCCCATCATATCGGTCATCGTTAACCATTCAACAGGGTCAAGTGCAGGTACTGGCGCATCAATATTAGGCGAGCTTGATAAAGTTCCTTTTGCGTAACCAGAGCGATCCATACTTTGAGCAAAAATCGTATAGGCATCATTTTTAGGCTCAACAATTACGTCGTAGGTCTCACCAGGGCCGAATCTAAATTCATCAACTGTCACTGGTTCAACGTTTTGCCCATCAGCTTGTACAACTGTTAGTTTTAGTTCGGGAATACGAACGTCAAAAAAAGTATTGCTTGAGCCATTAATAAACCTAAGTCTTACTTTTTCTCCAACTTTAAACATTCCTCGCCAATTTGACATTGGCGTACTACCGTTCATTAAAAAGGTCATTGCTGATGCAGATAAGTCAGCTAAATCTGTAGGATTCATTCTCATTTGATTCCACATTTTGCGGCGTTGCAAAGCATTCGAAACACCGCTATTTGAAACGTCATCAAAAAATTCTGGAACAGTGGGCTGATTGAAGTTAAATACATCACTCTGTATTTTTAATTTGCGGAACAGCGCCATTGGGTCATCATCAGTCCAATCAGATAATTGAATAACATGCTCGTTATCTGCACTAATAATATCTTTTTCTCGCGGTTCAATAATTAATACACCGTACATGCCAGTCATTTCTTGAAAGCCACTATGTGAGTGATACCAATATGTACCGCTTTGTTGTAATTTAAATTTATAAACAAAGGTTTCGCCAGGCATAATGCCTTTAAAACTGATACCAGGTACGCCATCCATTTGATACGGTAAAATAATGCCATGCCAATGAATTGAACTCGGTACTGATAACTTATTTGTTACTCTAATAGTAACGTCATCGCCTTCTTTGAGGCGCAAGGTAGGGGCGGGTATAGAGCCATTGATAGTTGTCGCCATACGTACTACGCCAGTAAAGTTAACCGGCGATTCATCTATAACCAGATCAATTACTTTGCCGCTAAGTTCGGGCACAGTGCCTGTTATTGTTCCTGCTACTAAAGATGATGCAGCATGTAATACACTCGGAAAAGCAGCAAGTACACCTCCTGCAATTAAGCCTTGAACAAATCGTCTTCGTGGTGTGCTAACCTGTTGTGATGACTTTTTAAACCCCATTTCCTTACTCCTTCATACCAGAATATGTATTGAGTATAGAAAATAGACCTGTCTTAAACATGACGCGAACATTACAAAGTTGTAATGTTGGTGTCATGTTGCTGTAGTGACAGATACTGCATAATATTTGCAGAGGTAGTTGTTAGGACTTTAATGAAGGAATTGTATGCGCTTATTAGTTGTTGAAGATGAATCAAAGACAGGAGATTATTTAAAACAGGGACTAAGTGAAGCTGGTTTTCAGGTTTCTTTGGCGCGCAATGGACTTGACGGTCATCACCTAGCAATGACCGACTTATTTGATGTAATAATACTTGATGTCATGTTACCTGACGTATCCGGTTGGAAAATTTTACAGTCGCTACGTGAAGCAGATAACAAAACCCCAGTACTATTTTTATCTGCTCGCGATAGTATAGACGATAGAGTAAAGGGGCTCGAACTTGGTGCTGATGACTATTTAATAAAGCCTTTTGCTTTTGCTGAAGTTTTAGCAAGAGTACGCACTCTTATTCGCCGTGGTGTAGTACAAACAGTTGACGATATACTGATAGTTGCTGATTTAGAAATGGATATTCCAAAGCGAAAAATACAACGTGCAGGCAAGCGTATTTTATTGAGTAATAAAGAGTTTAGCTTACTTGAACTATTGTTACGGCGCGAAGGTGAAGTACTGCCACGTTCGTTAATTGCTTCTCAAGTATGGGATATGAATTTTGATAGCGACACCAATGTGATTGATGTTGCCATTCGTAGGCTAAGAGCAAAAGTTGATGATGACTTTACTGTTAAATTAATTCATACGGTTCGTGGTATGGGCTATAAATTAGAGGTTGAAACTGATGGCTATTAAGTCACGGCCTTTATCACTTACGATGCGTGTTGTGTTGTTTGTCGCTGTAACCGTTATTGCGTGCTTAACTTTAGTTGCCACCTTAATAAATAGTTCGATAAAACATCATTTTTTCCAGCAAGATAGTAGTGAACTGCATGTTATTAATCAATCTATTGAATTAGTTTTAAGACAACAGTATAAATCAAACCTGAAACTTAAAAATGAATTATCTAACGCTGTAGCGGGTCATCACGGTGTTTACTATCAGGTAAATACCGCAAAAGGAGAGCTCATTTTTCAAAGTTCTGAACGAGATTTTAGTGATTTTGTAATGAGTGCTAATGCTTCAGCTGGCTTTAACCGTAACAACATTACCTCATGGCAAAATGATACCCACACCTACCGAGCTCTGGTGAGTAATTTAAGTACTGGGCAACAGCAATACAAAATTACTACAGCGATAGACATGAGCTTTCATTTACACTTTCTCAATCAATTTCAACAAAGTCTTTGGGCTATTATGTTTGGCTCTGCGGTACTCATTTTATTGGTGGCTTGGTTTGCTATACATCAAGGATTGAACCCTTTACGAGGTTTGAGTCAGAAAATGCATGACATCCAAACTAATAAGATGGATGTAAGGCTTGATGAAAATAAAGTGCCTATTGAGCTTGTTAATATGGTGCAGTCGTTTAACTCGATGCTCGACAGGCTCCAAGGTGAATTTATTCGTTTATCAAATTTCTCTAGTGATATTGCGCATGAGTTACGTACTCCACTAACAAATATAATCACTCAAACACAGGTTGGTTTATCTAAAAAAAGACAGTTGTTAGAGTATCAAGAATTATTGTTTTCTAATCTAGAAGAGCTGGAACGACTAACTAAGATGGTTAGTGATATGCTTTGGCTTGCAAAAACTCAGAATGGACTGGTTAAACCCGTTCAAAATACTCTAAAAAGCCATGATGAAATTGAAGCATTATTTGAGTACTTTGATGCTTTGGCTGAAGACTCATTGATTACATTTAAGAAAAAAGGTCAAAACCTTTGTTTTTATTGTGACAAATTACACTTTCGCCAATTATTATCAAACCTCCTATCCAATGCAATAAGGTATGCCCCAAAAGGCTCATCAATCACAGTAAATAGTGAAATATTTACCGCTGAAAAAATATGTATTTCAGTGATTAATACTGGGGAGAGAATACCTTCTGAGCATTTACCTTATTTATTTGACCGCTTTTATCGACCCGATAAATCGCGCCAACGACACAGCGATGGAGCTGGTTTAGGGCTTGCAATAGTTAAAGCTCTAGCGCAAGCAAACGGTGGAAATATAGAGGTCAGTTCAAATAATCAAACTACCAGCTTTAAAGTTTTTCTAAATTTAGCTAAAAGCTAATTATTAAATTTAATAACCCAATGTTTGCTTGTACCTCTAGACTTCCCAGCTTTCATTAAACACCGGTTTATAAACTTAAAGTACAAAACGGAAGTAAACTTCCGGTTTCTAACCCAATATTGCTATATTTCGGAAGCAAACTTCCGTTTATAGGAATTCAAAGGTAGTTATCGGAAATATACTTCTGTTTTTGAAAGCGTTGGCCTAGATAGCTATATGAGCCATTTTTCGGGGTCTTATTTGAGCGAAAGGCGGAGGGTCGGGTAAACTCGTTTTTGGACAAAAATGAGTTAGAGCTGAAGGACGGCTCTGTGCCAAAAGCAGCCCTTGAGTGACTTAGTGATAAAGGCTGCAATGATACGATTGCTGACATTTCACTATTTCTTTTTATGCCTTCTCATTGCCATTAATAGACTGTCATTTAGCTATCGCAACAACTTTGACCTTCTTGAATTGGCGGGCATTTCACTGTTCCATAAGAGCAATATACGCAACAATCGCCTTTCAAAGGCTTTAGGAGAACTTTGCAAGATTCACATTCATAATACCACTGGCAAGCGTTGGTTGGCATTTCTTCAGTTTTACTGAAGCCACACTCAGGGCAAGTAATGGTAGAATTTAACTCTATACTTTGCATGTTTGCTCCTTCAAAGGTTTAACAATGTCTAATACGGACATTACAATCATCAAACAAATACCTACATAAAACAAATAAGTGCTCCATTCGTATTGCCATAGTGGATAGAGGGTTAACAAAACCGCTATAGGGCTAATAACCCCAAGAATACCTCTCGCATGATTTTGGTTTTTATACCAGTTATACAAATTTACCAACAATGCCAGAGTTGCAAATATAGGTAACAAGGTATTTACAGCAATTCCCTCAAAGTGAGAGAGAAAGCCTAATCCTAATGCTGATGCTAACGAGCCGAGTGCGGGGAAGCACCCCGTACAACTAAGAGCCGCAAGCCAAACACCAGCTGAGCTAACTTTATCTAAAATCTTATTAATCATTTTTAACGTCTAACATTATTTGAATGATTTGAGTATGAACTCCGTAGGTAGGTACGGAGTCAATACTATTTTAGCGAATCGATTATTGGGCAGTGGGATTGATCGTTATTGTTGCGGCATGAATTAGTCATTTCTTTTATGACGACTTCTAAGCGTTGAAGGTCAGCTATCTTATTTTGAATTACGTTCAATTTCAGCAAGCCTAGGGATTCTACTTTGGCACAATCGCCATCCATTGACATCAATGAAGCCACTTCTTTTAGAGTAAAGCCAAGTGCTTTGGCCTTACAGATGAATTGTAATTGTTTGGTGATTGAGTCGTCATAGACACGATAACCATTTTGAGGTTTTTGAGGCTGTTTTATCAAGCCTTCCCGCTCATAAAACCGTATAGTTTCTACGCCTATATCAAGTTCTTTAGCCAACTTGCCTATTGTTTTCATCGTCCAACCATAAAATCAACTTTAATCATGACATTAGTATATCAATACGAAGTAAAATTGCTCGAACTACAATGACTGGTTTTCACTAAAAGCTGCCCTTAGAGCATTTACGTTAACTCGTCTTGGGGCAGAAAAGAGTTGGACTGCCGAGCTTTCATTAGATACCAACTTATAATCTTAAAGTACAAAACGGAAGTAAACTTCCGGTTTCTAACCCAATATTGCTATATTTCGGAAGCAAACTTCCGTTTACAGGAATTCAAAGGTAGTTATCGGAAATATACTTCTGTTTTTTGAAAGCGTTAACCTAGATAGCTATATGAGCCATTTTTCGGGGCCTTATTTGAGCGATCAGCGGTCATTGAGATTGGATAAATTTTAAAAATAACCAATATAGTTTATAAATACAGCAACCCAGACGACTGAACATATCAATAGAGCAATTAGTACTGCTGCGGAGCCTAAATCTTTAGCGAGACCAGACAATGGATGAATTTCTAAGCCAACTCTGTCTATTGTTGCTTCTATTGCTGTATTAACAATCTCTGCGAATATCACAAATAAAACAGAGATTAGGAGCATGACCTTTTCGTAAATACCTATCTGCCAAATAGAAATAATAGTTAGCGATAAAGCAAGTAATAAAAGCTCTTGTTTAAAAGCAGCTTCATTTTTGGCAAGCCATTTAAATGCACGCTGTGAATTTTTAAAAGCTAAAAATACTCGATTAATACCTGACGGCTTATTTACATTATCAAACTGCATTGGGAATTCCCTCATTGTAGGCTTCGGCCTTACAGGCGTTAAAAATATCGTATATAGGTTGGTATTGGTTGCTATTTACATGAGTTAATCCAAGCAAAGTGTCAAAAATATTGTCGTGTGAAAATGTTTTTGAGTGTTGCAACTCAACACAGCGATTGAATTCAGAGTCAGTAAGCTTATTACTCCAAAAAATCATTGGGATATGAGTTTGCTCGGTTGGTGCTAGTGCATAAGGAAACCCATGAAGGTATAAGCCTTTTTCACCAAGTGACTCACCGTGATCTGACACATACAAGAGTGATTTTTCCGTTTCGTTACTTTCTTGTAATACTTTTATTAATTCGCTCAATACCCTGTCTGTGTATGTAATAGTGTTATCATATGTGTTTGTTAGCTCTGTTGTAGTACAGTTCTGAATATCGCTTCGATCGCAGTCAGGTTTAAACAAACTTGCGTGTTCAGGGTAACGACGATAATAAGTTGGCCCATGTGAACCTATCATATGTAGAATAATCAATTTATGCTTAACGTTACTTTTAGCTATTCTGTCTTTGAATTTCGAGACTAATATTTCATCAAAACAGTAATCACCGTCACAGAGCGAGTGCTTTTTGTTCGGCTCAATGTTTTCTGATTTGACGCGAGCACACACTCCTTTACAGCTGCTATTATTATCAATCCATGTCACTTCAACACCACTACGCTGGATAATGTCTAGGACATTTTCTTGACTATTAGCAAGGCGCGAATCATATTCTTTGCGATTAAGCCGTGAAAACATACAGGGCACGGAGATAGCCGTTGCCGTTCCACATGATGAAACATCACTAAAATATTTCACGCCTAGCTTAGAGGTATAAGCATTCGTTGCTCTACTATAGCCTTGCAGTGAAAAGTTAGCAGCCCGAGCAGTTTCTCCTACAACCATTACTGTTAGCGAGGTGGTCGTTTTATTTTCTAAAGCTGGTAAATTATCAAGTACCTTAAAAGGTAGGGGGGGGTAAAAGTAATTATCTCTCAAATATTTATAACCCGCTGTATAAAAAGCAAACGGGGTGATATAGCTTGTAAGCTGTCGGTTATTACGCCCTACAGAAGCGTACTCTTTATAAAAGGTTGCTGCTATTAAAGCACAACAAAGCAAAGCAAATAGATTTAGCTTCACAAAGCTCTTTAAACGTACTCTAAAACTACCAATAATTATGAACTTGGAAAATAAGTAAGTAGGTACAATTCCTAATAAAACTACAAATATTACAAGCTGAAAATTTAAATATGAAAATGCTTCACCTGAGTTTGTCTCAACAATATTTTGTAACATGCTTTTGTCAAAAATAACGCCATAATTAAGTGTTGAATAAAACAATAATGAGCAAAGTAAAACGCTAAATAAAAGTACGGGTTTAACAAAAGTAACTAAGGACAACCAACTCAAAACTAAAATAGTCAATGAGAAAAGCATTAAAGGAATAGACGTGATAAAAAGCCAATTTATATGGCCTGGCTGTGTTGCAGCAATAAAGGTGTTGTATAAAAACAAGCCATTAAATACGATAACAATATACATCGAAACTAAGCAAACGAAATGACTATAACTTACATGCCAAGACGAAATGTTAAAAATTTTAAAAGCATTTTTCATAATTATTCCTTATCGCTATTTTTATCAGCTAAACGATAAAGCTGCTCTGTGTAAGCTAAGTTGCTAAATAACACATGAGCGAGTGCTTTTTCAGCTAACGTTTTATCTGCGTTTTCCGGTTTATTTCTTTTTTGTATTTTGGTTTTTTTGTTATAGCGCCAATAGCTAGTTTGTTGATTTGGCATTAGGATGACAGCGCGATCATTTTCTAGGTATGCAAAATTGTCGTAGTACTGCATCATCACGCGTTCAACTGGATAATTTTTGGTGAGATCAAAGCCCACCATTGGAGTTGCTTGTTCAATTCCTAAAAGTGACAACAAAGTAACTGGTAGGTCAATTTGACTAACAAGTCTTGAGTCGCGTTTAGCCTTCATATCGCTGTTTAAAATAACCGCAGGTATGTGAAAAGACTTTAAAGGGACGGGCTCAGAGCCAAAAACACGCACATCATGGTCTGCCACA
Source organism: Pseudoalteromonas sp. Angola-4 (assembly GCF_028599265.1). Classification (NCBI taxonomy): domain Bacteria; kingdom Pseudomonadati; phylum Pseudomonadota; class Gammaproteobacteria; order Alteromonadales; family Pseudoalteromonadaceae; genus Pseudoalteromonas; species Pseudoalteromonas sp. Angola-4. Next base: position 8,186 of record NZ_JAQREK010000033.1, read on the forward strand.
ACCAAAAATACGGTGTTTTTCCAGTACGATTGTGTTTTTGCTTTATTTATAAACTTCCCTAGTGCGTAATCTGCATACTTAATTGCAAGATCACGTTTATAGTTTTCAGGGCTATACCCTTCAGGTAGCGATACCTTACCTTGTGGGATGTCAAATGGATCGTGATTGCTCGAAGTAAATACAAGACTAAAAAATGGCACTGCCGCATTACTTAGTTTAGTCAGTTCCTTATCTGCTTGTTGGAATAAGTCCTCATCACTCGCGCCCCAAGATGAGATAAACTGAGGGTTTTCAATGTGGTTGATGTCAACAATATCGTTAAATCCGTTTCCTAGGAAAAAGCTTTTCATATTGTCAAAATGACTTTCACCGCCGTAGATAAATTGGGTAATATAACCTTGTTGACTCAATACATCAGCTAATGAAAAAAAGTTATGCTGGGATTTAGATAGTTTAACTACCGAGCGAGATGGAGATGGCATAAAGCCAGTGGTAATTGCTTCAATACCTCTCACGGAGCGCGTTCCCGTAGCATAAAGGTTGTCAAACCCCCACCCTTGTTGATATAGCTCATCAAGTTCAGGAGTTATACCTAACCCACCAAGTTGTCCAACAAATCGGGCACCTAAACTTTCCTCAAGTATAATTACTAAGTTTTTTTTAACTCCAGAAACAAAAGGTTTGTTGTGTGCCAAGGTCGGAATATTTCCGGTGACAAACTGCTTACGATAAGAAGCCTTTTTGACTATATCTATAACTTGCTGATGAGGCATTGTGCCATACAAATTGCTAGCACTTTTTTCGTTACCCATGTTTTTCAGCGCAAACGCAACACTGTAAGTGGAGTTAAGAACAAGTGAATTTACTAGTGAATCTTGAGAAAAATAGACTAATGCAGGGTTAAGTGGCCGGTGGCTCAATGTACCTCTGGCAGCAAGGAAACAAAGTATTAAAACACCCATAAGAATAGATAAATTAGCTACTTTTTTCAGTGGCTGTACTTGTGGTTTTGTGAATGCTCTATATAAAAGGCGATAGCTGTAAATACTTGTTATTGTCGCCACAAGTAATGTACTTAGCATTGCTAAAAGGTGACCATGAATTAGCATCGAGAATACTTCTTGTGGGTAATCAAGATATTCAATATATAACCGGTTAGGCCTTACATCATATTGAGTGATGAATGCAGCTGTTGATGTTTCTAAAATAACAACAACAGTCGCAATAATGCTACCGTAAAGCGAAAACATGCGCTGGAATAGCTTTGTTTTAGAGCGTGCAATTACATGCAGCATCAATATCAGCACTCCAATAGTTGCTAAGTATCCAACGCTACTTAAGTCTATTTTGATAGCACCTGAAATGACTGGCCAAATATCACCATCATTTAATCTTGAATGTTGCCATATCAATAGCCCAATTCGGGAAGTTATAAAGATTGATAACAATATAAGTGTAAAACGTAACAAGGGTTTTAAAACGGAAGTATTTGCTGACATAGTTGTACTCGTCTTTAAAAATTGCAGCAATACTAAAAATCGAAACTTAAGAAATCCTGATGATAAACTTAATAATGGCTATACTATAAAAACTTAAGGAAGCCTTAAGTAAAACTTAAGTTATATAGCGTAACCTAGTGATTAAGATGTATTTTCAGGTGAACAAATAGAACATGAAGTTATTAATAATTGAAGATTCAGGGTCACTGCGACGTAGTTTACGGGTTGGCTTAACAAATTTGGGCTTTGCGGTGGATGAAACCGGTGATGGCTCACAAGGGTTGAGTATGGCAATGACAGGTGAATATGAGCTTGTAATACTTGATATTATGCTACCTAGTATCGATGGCATCACTGTACTGCAAACCATAAGAACAAAACAGCTTGATACTAAAGTTTTAATTTTATCCGCAAAGCAAGAACCTGAAGACCGCGTTTTAGGGCTTCTAACCGGAGCGGATGATTACCTCACTAAACCTTTTTCATTTGATGAACTTCACGCTCGACTCTTAAATTTAATGCGTCGTGGTGGACTAAAAATGGTCAGTGATATTATAGTTATTGATAATTTAGCCCTGAATTTACAGTTAAAACTGCTAAAAGTTTCTGACAACGTTATTGATTTAACACCCAACGAGTACAAAATTGTCGAATGTTTATTTAGCAATCAAAATAAAGTGTTTAGTGCGGAAAAGCTAAGTACCTATCTTGCAGGACAGTATGATTTAATATCGAAAAACTCGATTGAAGCCCATTTATCATCTGCTCGTAAAAAAGTAAGAGTTGCAGGGGGAGAGCTACCAATTCAAACCAAACGTGGCTTTGGTTATATTGTGCAAGGGCAATGATGAAATCTATTCGCAGTAAACTAGTAATTACTCTCTCAGTAACTATAACAGGGTTAGTTTTATGCATATTGTTGGCCACTGATATTGCTGTTGATAGCTGGATAGACAATGAGTTTGATCGCAGCCTGCAATCTAAAGCAGGTATGTTAAAGACCTTAGTAAATAAGACCGATAATGGTTATTCCTATAATTTTTCCAGTGAGTTTATGCCTGAGTTCGCAGGAGAAGTTGAGCCCGAATACTTTCAAATATGGAACAAAGAAGGTACCTCCATCCGCTCAAAAAGTTTAGATTTATTTGAGGTTAAAAACCTACCATTTGAAAACTTGGAAATTGGCGAATCAAAAATACGACCTATTCAACTACCTGATGGTCGAGATGGCCGAATTTTTTACAGTCGTTTTATACCACAAGTAAAAGATAATGCATCAGTTGACACCTCTAAAAAGACAGACGGTGAGTCAATGATTTTAGCTTATACAGCATCCTCTGAGGAAGTTGATTTTGTACTTTGGTTGATTGACGTTATTTTTATAGTCACGACGATTACAGTTATTGTATTTATTCGATTGTTTGTCAGAAAGGCCATAGATACATCACTTGCGCCATTGGTACAATTAAATAAGGATATCAGTCAGTTAAGCATTATCAGTGAAGGCTCAGAGATATTTATAAAAGAGCCAGTTAAAGAGCTCTTGCCAATTGTTGAAAGTTTAAATGCCTTTATTAAAGAGAACAGGCAACTTTACCTAAGAGAGAAGCGCCTCACATCAGATATTGCCCATGAAATAAAAACGCCCATTGCCGAACTAATTAATATGGCAGAAGTCTCCATACGGTTTCCAAATGAAAAAGAGCTCAATGATGACTTTAAGCCTGAAGCTTTGAAGATAAGCCTGAGACTTAAAAATATAGTCTCAAATTTATTGCTATTACATAAATACGGGGGAGGTAAGCTGAACAAGCGAGATGCCTGTGATTTAAATCAAGTTATTAGCAGAATACTGGAAACCCATGATTTATCACGTGTAAATTTGCAGTTGGATGAAAATGCACCAGCAATTATGAGCAACTTGTTTGCCCTTGAATCAATTTTTAGCAATTTAGTTAACAACGCGAAACAATACAGTCCACTCGATTCAAAAATTTTAGTCTCCACGAGAGTTGTAAGGGATAAAAACTTAATATTATCAGTTACTAATTCCCTTAATGAACCTTTGAATGATAGCGATATAGACCAATTATTTGACCCATTATGGCAAAAAGACACTTCAAGAACATCGATTGATAACTTTGGATTAGGGCTATCAATCGCTAAGACGCTTAGTAAAGCAATTGATGCGCAATTAAGCGCGAAAGTTAGTGACAAAAAAATTACATTTTCTTTAGCCTTAACTACGGATTAGCTTATTCACTAACTACATAGAAATAAAGGCTGGGGTGTACAATTATGTGAAGAGGCTCCTATATACTTAATTTTCTGGCAGCTATAAAACAATCAACACCTTTTCTGCGGCTTAGCTGGGTGTTGTTATCACTGTCCGCTCATGGAATAAATGCGTCTGTTCGATTTGATTGACTTTATTTGTTCAAATCTGACAGTTTTGGTTAGATCTTATTAAATGAATACATTACGCGCTTATCTTGTTAAGCAAAAATGCTAACTAAATCACTGTTAAAAGAAAGTCCGCTTAAGCTATTTTCATTAACCAGAGATTTAAACGCAGCATTACAATAAAGTGCTGTCCCACCTTGCATGCATGATTTAAAAACAAGATTTTTGTCTGATTTAAATGATAAGGATTTGAGGCCATCCTCAATACCATTCAGGTAAGCCTTTTCAGTAAGAGATTCGTCTTCTTCTTCGAAAACGAGTGGATTAAATAAAATTAGCTCTTTATCACACCTAAGCGGTATAAACTCCCCGTATACTTGCAGATAGTTCCCTAGGGCAATATACGCTTTTTGGTTCAAAACAAGGTAATTCGTAAATAAGTTTACGTCGTAGGCTTGCTTTAAAGCTTCTTTTTCAACCTTGCAGCTAAATCCGTTTTTGACTATATCCGTTATTCTAGTTTTGCCGCTTGGAAAGCCAATCTTGGCTAATATTACTGCTTCTTTATAACTGAGGTTATTTTCTTCGGCAATTTGGTCTGCCATCGATACGATATCTAGGTCAATTATATCGTATGTTCTATCTGGTTTGTGTAATTTATAAATATCGAGTTCCTTTCCCATAAGTAATCCTTTGTGAAGTAATATTTGTGCTTATTAAAGATTAATGAAGCCAGAATATCAACTCCTTCGGCAACGCAAACAGAATCTTATTGAATATTAGCCAAATTTTATTAGGCTGGATTACTAAGGGAGTGCGCGTTAGTTATACCTGTACTCTATTCATTTATTAGCTTTTACTGTATTCATTTATTAGCTTTTACTGTATTCATTTATTAGCTTTTACTGTATTCATTTATTAGCTTTTAATGTATTCATTTATTAGCTTTTAATGTAGAACTAGCAATATTTACATAATACAGATTCTCATCTTTGCCTACCAAAGCCCCTAGGTATCTACCGTAATGTAGAGCTCATGACCTTTAAAAGTAAAATAGACAGATTAGAAGGCGATAATCGCCTTATTTATCTTCCATAATATCTTTAAGTGCAATGCGCTTTAGCTTAGTACCATCGCGATACCCTTTTACTAACAATTCATCTAATACAGCGCCAGTGTAGAAGGTATAGCCATTTTCTTCATCAACGGGAAGCTCGTATACAGAGCCTGATATTTGAGGCCAAATCCAATAATTCCCACAGGGTGATAAGTGAGGTAGAACCATTGAACCTGAGCTTACTCTCCATTCATCATCATTTTTCCACGAACAAAACAACACATAGCAGGGTTTGCTATCAATAGTTTGAAACGTTAAAACAACCCACCCTTCTGGCTTGTGTTTCATATGTCACTCCATCTTGTTTACAAAAAAATTTAAGCCTCCATTAACCTTAACTTAATAAACAAGAACACCCCCTCTTTTTTCTTAAAAAACACAAAAAATAAAAATGCTTAAATTAACCTAGAATTAATATCGTTGGCATTTTATGAATTTTAAAACCCAAATCAAAGACACTTAAAGAAGATAGCGAGAGGTCTGACCAGTTTAACCTTCTCTATTTCTGTAATATCTGCAATCATAGTGACTGCCTTTTGAAAAGCATCAACCTTGCTGGGGGCTAGGTGTGAAATTTTAAATTTAAGCTTTTAGGAGCAGCACTGAATACTAATTTCACTTTGGGTGTTTTACTTGAACATAACAACGTCATGTTAAACACAAACATAAAATCGGTTTGGATAAGGTAAAAACAACTCGAGAAACCTTCACAGTACTTTAAAGATAAATTTTTTTTGAGAATAAATAATTTGCTCGTAGAAAAAACATTGAACTTAACTTTTGAATTTTAAAGTGAGATTAACCCTTGAAAATAAAACAAAATTTTCAGTGGCTCCAAGGATTGATAAGCCTAATTATGACGAAAGGAATAATGTAAAAATGCTTACCAAGAACAACTATTCTAAAGATAAACCTTTTAATTTATCATCCATTATCTATAGTGTAAAGACATTTATTTTTTGGGAGGTGAAATTATGACCGTTACAAAGACGAACGCTAACGTTCACAGAGGTCGATTTGTTATACGATTTTACTCCCATAAAAATCAGTGCGCACTTAATCCCGAGTCATTTCAGGAGCTGATCCTGGCTTTTAAACTGGAATGTGACCCTAATGTGAAGCTGTTTGCCACCCAGCCTGAGCAAATAGAAGTGACTATAGACAAAAAAGTTTACCGCTATACACCCGACTTCTTAGTCCTATATCATTCTGGCTTCGCTGAATATATTGAAGTTCATCATGAGTCTCAGGTTGATAAAGAGTATCACTCGAAAATTCATCTTTTTAATGAGTACACCCGAAAAAAAGCACAAATAGGTTTACGGTTAATCATCGTCGATAAGCTCAATACTATCTTTATGGCGAACCTTAATCTGATAACAATGTATTACTCGGAGCATTCATTCCCATTAACAATGCTGCCTGATGGAGATTTAACCTTTGGTGAACTCATCGAATGCTTGGAGGGTATAGCTAAAAACCCAGTGGCAGAGGCTTATGGACTAATTGCATCAAATGTATATAAATTCGATATGGAGAAGCCGTTAAACGCCTCTACTACATTGATGCGAGGTCACCTCAAATGATCGGATATGCTACGGGTACTGACTTGACTAATAAGTACGGTAACGTTGAATCTATTGCGTTTGTTGACAGTACATCAATACTCCTTTCCGGTGATGGTATAGAGACTAAGAAGCGCCTATTAACTCGAGACGACTTTGAGAAATCAATTGATGATCAAGGCTTTATATTAAGAAGGGCACAGCATCCACATATTGAACTAACAGAATATCAAAAGTTAACGGTTACCTCACGATTGATTTATCAATCTATCTTGAAAGAACTGGTTAGTGAAGGATACCCTGCTACAACCAAGAAGACATATGATGAGCTCATCAAACGAGTCGAGAGCCAACATCCTGCAACTATTGCCACAAAACACCCGCAATGGAAAACGGTATGTCGCCATTGGCGCGCATGGGTTCAATCAGATTTTAATGATGAGGCGCTTGCGGGAGTGAAGCGTAATAGGCCTATACGGCTAAATGCGGCCACTGAGGCTTTCATACAGCACTACATCGCTACCGTCTATTCGTGTAATAACTCTGCTTTCAAAGGCGCATATTACAGTAACTATAAACGAGAAGCGCAAGAAGCTAGCTTGAAAAATAATGAGATTCAAATCGCATCACAACGCACCTTTTACCGCCGGTTACAAGAGCTTACTGATGCCGAAAAACTTGCTAATTTTAAAGGTCTTTCACAAGCGGAAATCAATAAGCGACTAACAACGCTACGTAAACGAATAAAAACCTATTACGCAATGCAACGCGTTGAATGCGACCGTGTTGTGCTAAATATGTGTTTAATTGATGATAAAACAGGTCTACCGACACCGCCTATTTCTTTGTATGTAGCAATAGACGTTTACACACGCGCACCTATCTCTGTGGTGCTTAGCTTTGAACCTGAAAACTCTGCCGGTGGGCTTAACCTTTTACGTCAAATATTTATGGCGGATAGTAATCTTACAATGAATGGACGTAAACCGACTACATTGATTATGGATAATGGCCCAGGGTTTAATAATCGTTTGATAAAAAAGGCTGCGGAGCGACTTGAGTTAAATATTCATTATACACCATCAAATCAACCTGCTAAGAAGCCATTCATTGAGTCATTTTTTAACGTATTAAGAGATCACTTTTTTTCAGGTATGAAGATTGAAACGCAAAGTGGTGAGACGAGTATTGGATTTCAAAGTTATTCAGGAAAACGTACTAACCCGAACTCACTCGACACAATTCCATTAGCTAAACGTGCGGATATAAAGGTATCTGATTTTACAAAGCTACTGAATATATTTTTGACAGAATACATGCACAAACACCATAAACAGGCTGGCCATACGCCTATCAAAAAATGGAATCAGTCCATTATTGATACGCCTATGCCTTCATTCACATATGATCAGCTACAACATTGCTTCCACGTGTCCAGAGCCCAGGCCTCACATAAATTACAGCAACGTGGAACTATCAGATGTTTAGGTCAAGATTATTACAGTGATGAGCTAAAACAACTATACGCGGCTACTAAAACAGACATGGAGCTGGGTGAAAACCCCTCTGTTTATGTGTTTCATGACGACCTAGATGCCAGAAAAGTAACAGTTCAAGCAACACTGCCTGGCGAGAACAATCCTGTGGAAATAGTGGCTGATAATATTGACCATCATGATACTAAACTACCAGTCAGCTTTGCTGAATTAAATGGCAATCAAACTCTGACCCAACTCGGAATATATACAGAAACTTTCTCCCATACTCCTACTGGTCACTATGTCGGTGAAATAACTGAATTCGTAAAGCAAAAGCCCAAACGCAAACAGCACAGAGGCCCGAAGGTAGCGTCTTTCAATAAAAATACGAAAGAGAACTTATCCATTGTAGAGCGAATAAAAAAATCTCATAAAGTGAATGAACTTAAATCACAGATATCGCACTCAGGTGAACAAGATACCTACGCAGATACGATAGTGAGCAAAACCAGAGAAATGGCCTCTACCCGTTATAATGATGATGAAGGAAATGAAAAACAATGGTAACTATGCCCAGTACAATTTTCGCATGTGACATTCAAATGAAGATATGGCAGAGGATAGCGGAAATCCACAATATGTATCACGTACCTTCAGAGGATAAACGAGCTCAACTTATTTATGGTGCCTCGGGTGCTGGCAAGACGTATATATTAAAGCAGTATCACGCTCAGTTTTTACCTGTTACTAAGCCAGAAAAAACGACAAAACCAATCTTTTATGTCGCTTTTAAGGAGTTTAAAAAAAGTACTGCAGAGATAACTCGATTTTTAATTTCAGAGCTAGAGGGAACAACACAAAACTCTCGCACTACTGCAGCTGAATTGGATGCCCAACTTATCTCACTTCTCAAAGACCTAGAAGTGGAGCTAATCATTCTTGATGAAATTCAGAATATTGCCTCAAGTTATGATGGGATAGAGTTTCAACGAATTATTAAATATTTTTGCTATCTGATCGATAGCAACAAGATCCGTTGTTCGATTATTTTCGCCGGTACAAGCAGTGCTAAGCGCCTTATTACATTTGGTAGAACCGCCGGTAAATTTGACGATGACGAGCAGATGTCTCGTCGACAAATGCGCCCCATTGAAATTAAGCCAATCCTTCCTAAAACGAAAAACTGGATTGCCTGTTGTAATTGGTTCATTCAACAAGTTGGGTTGCCAAATTTAACAAAGGATGAGCACAGTGAGCTACTTGATCGTATTTACCTTGCGTACAGTGAGCACACCATGAGTACAATGCGCGATTTATTTTTACGTAATAACACACGAAATGCAAAAAACTATGATCAGCTTATAGAAGCCTTATTTGAAAACTTTGAGAAATATGCAATTGGGGCTGTCAATCCATTTGATTATGAACTTTTAACAAAAAAACAATTAGATGCATATCTAAATGAGCAAGATAAAAACCTTAGAAGTCAGTTCTATTCGGGGTTATGCTAATGCGTTTCCCAATAAAACCCTCTTACTATGAAGCGGAGTCAGGTATTGGTTATGTACTTCGTTTACTTAAAAGAAATGGCATACAATCAGAATCTCGCGTACTCAATAAGGCTATGCTAACCAGTATCATCAAAGGTAGATCAACAAAGAACGGACTCCTTGATCACCTTATTCCTATAACTCGCACTTTATCATCATTAAAGATAAAGTGCTGGACACATGCGAGATTGCTAACGCCACAAGTTTGTCCAGATTGTGTTAACCAATATGGGTATTTTAGGGCCCAGTGGCAAAATCCATTTTTACGACACTGTATTATTCATGAGTGTGCCCTGTTATCCGAATGCCCTCATTGCAATTCACCGCTGCAATTTACCATTAATCTTCTAAATGGCCGCTGCACATCACCTTTATGCGGCTTACGCTTAACGCATATACCATTGAATAATCAATTAAAATCACCTGAACAAGTCCACGATGCATACCTCATAGCTAAAGTGATAGTTGACGATAGTAATACACGAACGAGTTTCCCACCAAAGGAGATTACCTCCACATTATTAAATAGAGCGGCTGATATTCTTAATAACCCAGATAGTGCTAGAGTATTCTTAAGTGAAAGGGCTAAACGTGTACCAACAGATCTACCGTTGAACATTGAGTTTCACAAAATTGAAATTATTGTTCAGAATTTGCTATGTGAATGGGGGTCATTATCCACACTATATGAAATGTATAATAGCGAGTATATTCGTTCAAAAGCTCCCATAACTCAGCTTTGGTTTGAAGCTCAAACAGCCTCCTCTATAATTGGGGTAACGTTTAAACAAATCGCTCTTTTAGTCGAAGTTGGATTGATAAGAACTGATTCAAAAAAGGCCTTAAGAACAGATACTCGCGTTGAAATATCAGGTGTTTATACCTTTTTAGCCGAGTTCAGCCACAATAAAGATTACGTCCCCCTTTCTGAGCTACGTCGCTTTATGGCTCTTCATAATATCTGTATAACTGATGTACTGATAGCTGCTAAAAATAAAGAATTATTAATAACATACAAACCTTCATTAGACTTAATGCATTCCATACACGTTTTGCCTGAAGCATTCGATACCTTTTGTAAATTACATACTCAACTTATAAGAGATAAAACGATGTCCGTTGCAAACGTAGCTGAAGTCACCGGTATACCAAAGGTAGAACTAATGAGGTTGATTAATACCGGTAAGCTCAGGCCCGTTTACATTCATGGCAATAATTCAAAACGTATACTTAATTGTGATACTTTGAAGTTGGCGAAAACACAAAACAAACAGCTATCACTCGACATTTAGCACTTTGTAATTTCAACTTTAATTTTTAGGCCGAGACTTGCTCTCGGTCTATGCTTTATTAATAACAATACCGGCAGTTCACTAAAACTAACCGACTGAATATCAATAAGTTTAACTTTCCCTTTTTTAATAAAGGTTTAGTAATTTAATCCATAACTAAACCTAAATCAAACCAAATTTGAATTAACTTAACATTACAAATGAAGCTTCGCATATCTGCATTTTAGCTTTCACTTAAATGGCTTCATTTCTCTTTATCCTAAAAATCCATTTTCTAATCGATTTACTACACTTTTACTAAGTAAATATTAGCGTATAGTGTTCGCCACTAATTTACCGAATACAGAATCTACTTAATTATGTGCTCATTAATATCAAGTCAGAGTTCTTCAGTGGCAGAATGAGAATATGCAAGGCAGAATGAGAACTTTTTGGCTGGATGAGAATTTGTGTTGGGGCAGTTTTTAGCTATAAATAATTCTCAATTTAAGAGGCGCAGTACCCATAAAGAATACAAGCTAAGTTATTGTTTTGAAATCTTATTACTTGGCTGAGATTCTCAAGTTATATGGCGCCGATCAAAAATGATCAGTGCCACTTAAATCGAGAATTCACGGCGCGTTGATAACTTGTTGATTTATAATGAAATATGGCACTTAAATTGAGATTTATTAACTAAATTACACTCTAAAAATAATTATGTTTTTTATTAGGTAAATTTCTTAAACAACGAGAAATCGCTTGAAAACATCTATTACAGTAAGTGATTTGAAGTAATAATTTGCCTATCTGTTATACGAAAGCTAATCGGGTTTACTTCGAGGTAGAGTTTATTTAGGCCGATGCTTGCCAGAGGAGCGACAGCGCATCTTTATTTTTCATTACATAAAGAACTTCTATTCTTGGTCAGTTATAGCCGTGGATTGCATCACTCAATAATTACCGGCGGTCTGCTCTGTGCCATAAGCGGTCATTCACGATTTTTAATGTATGAAGTCAAGATTTGATACTCATATAGAAAGCTCCTCGAGTTTTACGATACAGTTTGTTGACCAAAACATATACTGAATCCGAGGAGCTTGGTATGAAACTATGTGGTGGAATTGACTTGCATTCAAATAAAGTGTTATCGCTATCATTAATGAACACGGTGAAACACTTACCGCTAAGCGTTTAAATAATGATATGTCTGTCATTTTATCTTTTTTAAGTCCTTACAAAGACAACTTAGAAGGGCTTGTTGTTGAATCGACCTTTAATTGGTATTGGTTAGTCGATGCTTTAATGGATGAAGGGTTTAAACTTCACTTAGCAAACCCCGCTGCAATTCAGCAATATTCAGGTTTAAAACATGCTGATGACCATAGTAATGCATGCTGGTTGGCTAAAATGCTACGTCTAAACATTTTGCCTGAGGGCTACATTTATCCTCGTGAACTCAGGGCTGTTTGCTACTTAATGCGTAAACGAATGGACATTGTTCAACAGTCCACTAAAAACTTATTATCAGTGCAAAGTTGTTACATGCGTCATCTTGGGTATAAGCTCAGTAGCAATAAAATAAAACAAATGGCGCTATCAGAAAAGGCGTGAATGTTGAGCAAGTACACATCGATTTCAGCTCAATGAATACAGCACTGTCAGTCATTTCTAACCTCTCATTAATACGCTGTGCTCAACAGCAAATCAATGCGATAGAAGGCGCTATTAATAAAACATCACTCTCCTCTGAGTTTATAAACCTAACCAGTATCGATGGGATTGGGAATACGTTAGTACTGACCATTATGTTAGAGACAGGCACTATTAAACGTTTTGATAGTCCAGGTAATTTCTCCTCCTATTGTCGCTGCGTGAAAGGTGCAAAATACAGCAATGGGAAGAAGAAAGGCGCTACAAATCAAAAGAATGGTAATCGTTACCTTGCGTGGGCGTTTACTGAAGCTGCTAACTTTGCTATTAGGTATAACCCGACAATTAGAAAAAATTACCAACGCAAGCTGGGTAAAACCAACCAAATTATCGCGATTAAAACAGTTGCACATAAACTCGCAAGAGCGTGTTATCACATACTTAAGGACATGTCCCATTTGATGAACACAAGGCTTCTTCTTAACGACAATAAAACGAATTAGGTTAACGTGTTGAGTTAAAGACGGGGTTGGTAAACCATCAGATTTGATTGAGCCTGCACGTTAACCGCTCTTATTTAAATGTTGGGTAACCCGTCTATATTCGTCTACCTATTAGCGGTAATATATTTTGCTAAGTATTCCACTGCCTCATTCGAATTTATTACCTCGTTCGACACATAAACATCTGGTTCGATAGGTTGCTGACAATGCTCTTTTCCTGATGGGCGAGTAAAGATAAGTGTCGGCATGGTTAGTTCTAAATTAGAACCAGGCAATACATGAGTTTCTATACGCCCAGTAGTGCAAGACCTTACATTTGAATGACCCGCGATGACAGCCTGACGAGAGTCCTGTAGTGAGGTTAAAAACAAAGTAGTGGATGAATAACTGAGCGGCCCCATTAGTAAATATGCCCCTCCAGGTACCTTTAAACCCTTATGCGCGTCGACAGGCACTAATTGATTAAATGTGCCTTCAATAACCTCACCTTGATTACCTTTAATAGGTCCTAGTTTGATATTTCGTTCAGTCATACGAATTTTAAAGTTTGACAGAAATGGAAATGGCTTGCTCGCAATGTAAGGTGCAATACCTTGCTGCCAATAGTGATCGGTCCCCCCAGGGTTATGGCGAACGTCGATAATCACATCTTTGACGTTCGCATCTTTAAACGCCTGCCACGTTTCATCTAGAAATGTGAAAAGTTCTTGTTCTTGAGAATAAAAAAAGCGATCGACACGCAAATACCCTATGTCATTGTCTAGTATTCGACTTTGGACAAATTCCCTCACATCAGCATTGTGATTTTCCGGCTCATCAGTGACACCCATTATAGAGAATTGCTTGCGCTTATTTTTATGCATAAACTCAATTTGATAATCTTTGCTACTACCAAACAGTAACCAGTACATTTTGTTAAATCGACTGGCAGCAAAAGCAGCCCTAAACTCTAATGAGTCGCCATACATTCTTGCCAACATAGTTTCAATTATTTTTGATGCCCTAACTCCGTTGACTGAGGTAATCTCATCACCGATTTTAATATCTGAATAGCCCTCAAGAGTTTCCGCCACAAGCAAACGTTGAGATGCATCTATCATTACGTCAAATGGAAATAGCCGACCACCGTTCTGAATGTGGCTCTTAAATTGATCATCAAGCTGTGGCGAAGCAATTAGCATGTGTCCATCTTTAAAGTAAGGATTCAGCTGAGAGAAATATTTCCATGCTTCATAATGTGTCATGGGTGAAGTTATACCTTCTGACAAGGACTCTATCTGCGATTTAACTTCAGATACATCCATAGTAAAGCCCGGGTCTGGGTGGATCGTATCAAGGCGTTGACTTAGCTCAGTCAGGTTGCTTTTTAATACTTTAATGCTCACTATCTTGCCAGATGAAGGCAGGTTAGTATGAGTATTACTTTCTTGCGTTTTTGTGTTTTTTGTAATTGACTTTGGTTCATTCAAGCTAGTGCAGCCAACTACAAACGCAATAAAAAAAGTTATAATTATAGTCTTCAATTTTTGTCCTCAATTCTATTTTCCACTAATTAAATCGTCTGATGAATATTGTTATCCACGGCGATTAGAAGTTGCATTAAAGAGCAGTCTAAGAGAAAAATCGTCTGATTTGGACGAGTTGGACGTGCGATTCGGTCGATTCGCACTCATTCGCAATCGAGTTTCAGCTGTTTCCTGTACTGGCTTGGGGTCATTCCTTTGAATTGCTTGAAAACGGCATTAAAGGTACTTTTTGAGGAAAACCCAGCAGATAGAGCTAGATCAATAAGTCTCTCTTTTGGATTAGAAGAAATTTGAGAACAGACTGTTTTTATTCTGTATTCGTTAACAAATTGATAAAAGTTCTTATTTGCTTGCTGATTGAGGATTTCAGATAAGTGATGACTACTAAGGTTGGTATATCTTGCTAGCGCATCTAAGCTAAGTTCACTTTCTAGATAAGGTTGCTCTTCTTCCATATATTGAACAATGTTTTCTAATAATTTGGCTCTAGTATTAAAGTCGAAGCATTGTGCCTTGGTTGTCGAGTTGAGTGCTTCCGCTGGAGTTTCACTCAAGTTGTCAATGGTAAATAAGTTTGGCTCACGCCACTGAGCCATCGAAACGCTGTATATCAAAGTAAAGGCAATGAGATCACTAGCAATAGCCAAAGTAGAATTTGCGCCGATTATTGTGCTGACAGCTTCTGTCAGCAACATTGCTGCGTACAAATTTAATACTACCCATAACCAGGTAAATATTTTGGGATTAAAGTTGGAAAGCGTGTCACGCGCATGGCGTCCACTTTTAGTTATCAGTTTGACACTCAATGCTAAATAAAAAAATGCCTGTACGAACATAATAACTTGAGTCAGCAGTTGGATATTTTCTTTGTGTAAAGCGTTATTAGCGATGTTGATTTTTTCAGTCGGGGTAGAAAACAAAAAATCTATATTTAAGAGAAGACAAAGTAATAACGGCGTAGCGTGAATACTATCCTTTAAATGGAATGACTTTTTAATTATCGCTGACCGAAAATATAAATATAAAAATGCACCAAAGCTGGCGGGGACAAAGTAGCCCCATCCAATTAGATTAGCAAAAACAGTATCCTCAGCATGCACTACAATCAATGGACAGCAGAAATAAAATGCTAGAAAAAGACACCAAACGCCCATTATGCGCCCAGTATTATTAACGCCAGCACTAAACAAAAGTATTGCTGCTAATAAGATGCCTTGGAATGTTCCGATGACATGAAGATATTGCATTGGCAAGGAAATAAGCAGCATTGGGATAGTTGTAAATAGAAATCAGGTAGATGTTTAATGTTCCTAGATGAGAGCGTTCAGAATTCTGTGTCAGCCTAAGTTGCTAAATATCTAGCACACCATCTAACCTACCTTCGAAGTGGATGGCCAATTGCGACAATGTCAGATTCCAATTATGGATTGGCATTGTCCATT
>NZ_JAQREK010000034.1:0-11607 GCF_028599265.1 Pseudoalteromonas sp. Angola-4
GGGAGCCGGATTTAAAACGACTACCTTTGCTGGCTAATGAAGAGCTGAGACCGACAAGCTTTTCTTTAACTAACATTTTACAGTAACCTCAAACCCCTAAAGGAAATTGGTTGCGGGAGCCGGATTTGAACCGACGACCTTCGGGTTATGAGCCCGACGAGCTACCAGGCTGCTCCATCCCGCGCCTGTATATTTTAAGTCTATCGACTACTTAATTTAATCTCTTAAGTTAGAGTTTACAGTAACCAAACTTTTTAAAAAATTGGTTGCGGGAGCCGGATTTGAACCGACGACCTTCGGGTTATGAGCCCGACGAGCTACCAGGCTGCTCCATCCCGCGCCTGTAATTACTTTGAAATAGTTTCGTGTTAATAACGAGCCTGTTTCGAAGAGAGCGCTATAATATAGGAATAAACTTATATTGCAAGGCTTTAACTAGTTAATTGTGTTCAACCGAACAAAAAGCAATCAACAAGCACTATAAATAGCTATCTCTGATGTGGGCTTATCATTTTTTGAAACTCCCAATCTGGGTGTCCCATTACAATAAAGTCAGGATTTTCAGTGCTCTCACGCTGGTTATAAGTAAGCGGATTAAACTCTGCATCGGTTATACACCCACCCGCTTCTTCTACAATAACTTGTGACGCGCCGGTATCCCACTCGCCTGTAGGACCAATTCGTAAAAAGCAGTCGGCTTTGCCCTCGGCAACTATACATGCTTTTAGCGAGCACGAGCCTACTGCAATAGTGGCAAACTGCGTATTTAAATACTGACTGACCGCTTCAATTTTTTGTCTACGGCTTACTGCCAACGTTAGGTTATCGGGTGTTGCTACCGACATTTTTGTGTCGCTACCATTTTCTCGTTTAAATGCCCCCTGATTAGCAGTAGCAAAGTAAGTGATCCCTTTTGCTGGCCAATGAATCACACCTAAAACGGGGTGATTATTTTCAATAAGTGCAATATTAACGGCAAAGTCACCACTTTCTAAAATAAACTCGCCAGTGCCATCCATCGGATCTAATAGCCAATAGCGCTGCCAGTTCTTTCTTTGGGCAAGTGCCGGAATAGGCGTTTCTTCCGACATGATAGGGATGTCGGGCGCAAGCGCTTTTAAACCAGCAACAAGCACATCGTTAGACGCTAAGTCTGCTTTTGTAACAGGCGTAGAGTCTGATTTTTCTTGCTGGCCAATATCGTCTTTTTTATAAATAGCCATAATGGCATCGCCTGCACTTTGTGCAAGTTCAATACAAGGCTCTAGTAATTTATTCATTTGCAGCTCCAGACGCTAAATACTTATTTAATAATAGCAAAGCGGCAACACTGCGAGCTTCGGTAAAATCGTCTTGCTCTAATAATGACTGCCAATCTGTTAATGGCCACTTAACAACCACTAAAGGTTCGGGCTCATCACCTTCTAACGTTTGCGGATATAGTTGCTTAGCAAATAAAATATGCATGGTCGCGTTAAAGTAACTTGGCGCCATTGATACTACTTTTAGCGGCTCAAAAAATTCAGCACCAAAACCCACTTCTTCTTTAAGCTCTCTGTTTGCAGCTTGCTGTGGTGTTTCGCCGGGGTCTATCAAGCCTTTAGGAAAGCCTAATTGGTAGTCGTTTGTGCCCGCGCAATATTCACGTACCAGTAGCATTTCGTTATCTGCAGTTATTGGTACAATCATTACAGCCCCGCGGCCACCGCCACGTATGCGCTCATACTGGCGCTCTTCGTCATTAGAAAACTTAAGCTCTAACGATTCAACAGTAAATAAACGGCTTTTAGCAACTACATTGTTACTAATAATTTGAGGCGGAGTTGGGTGCTTTTTCTGTGTCATTGGCGTTATTTTGCTATCATGGCAGTTGTGCTTAATCATAAACTTTTCACAAGGAAAAGCCCATGCTAAATTGGTCAAAAATCGATACCGTTTTACTCGATATGGACGGAACATTACTCGATTTACATTTCGATAGTCACTTTTGGCTTAACGTTGTACCAGAGCAACTTGCGCTCACTCGTAATATTACCCTTGATGAAGCAAAAGCCGATATGCACAAACGCTATCAAGCGGTAAGTGGTCAAATACAGTGGTATTGCTTAGATTATTGGCAAGAGCAACTCAATTTACCAATAATGGAATTAAAACGCCAAACCCAGCACTTAATAAAAGTACGCGAAGATGTGCCCCACTTTTTAACTGAGTTAAAAAAAGCAGGTAAAGAGCTAATTCTTTTAACTAACGCCCACCCAGAAAACGTCATGCTTAAATTTGAACATACCGCGATAGATAATTATTTAGATGGCGTGGTGTCTACTCATCAATACGGAGTGAGTAAAGAGCAGCAAAGTTTATGGCATCAAGTACAAAAAGACTTAGGGTTTAATAAGCAGCGCACTTTGTTTGTTGATGATAGTGTGCCTGTTTTAAATGCTGCCCGAGAATACGGCATTGAACATTTACTTGCGGTGGCCAACCCAGATAGCCAGCAACCACATAATGTAATAGCCGATTACTTAAACGTAACCGACTACAGAAACATAATCTAGCAGCTAGATTATTGTTGCGGGTAACGCGCCACTAGGCCTTGATATACTAACTTTGCAAAGTCGGCATGTTCGGTATCAAGGCTTTTAACGACTTCGACTAAATGCTCGTTATCTTCTTGGCCATTCCATACTTTGATGTAGCTGCCATCTTTGTAGCCATGATCTTGGCGGAAAAAGTTTAACGTGTTTTTACCTACGTAACCGCGGTATAAATCGTCAATATCCATCCCTATTTGCGCCATACACCCTGCAAACGCGGCCGCGTTAAAGGTTTTATTTGCAACTGCTGAAGCTGCTAATATTTCAAGAGTTTGTTTAAAGTCATCTGCGGCCTGTGGTGCGCTAAGTTCTTGTTCTAGCTGCTTAGCTAACTCTTCGTAAGAGGTTGTTCCGTCAATTCTTAACGACAAACCAAAATGAAATATATCAACCAATTCTAGAATGACTTGCTCGGTGTCTGGGGTTTGTTTTTTCCACCACTTCCAACCGTAATGATCTAGCATCTCTGCACACTCTACCCAAATGGCTCTGTACCACTCAAAGCCTTGGCTAAACCATTGATCATGAACTTTAGTGTTCATGGCATTTTGCATTTCTAGCATTACTACTAGCTTATTTAAGTTGGCTGACATATCGTTTCCACTTGAGCTTTTAAATTACGCTTATGATACAGGCAAATAATAAAAAGTGCATTTTTGATCTATTATAAACAGCACATAAAAACAGGGCAGGAAATAATGATGAGTAAAGTGTTACTACACACCTTGGCGACTATTGTAATGGCTGCTTTTTTAGTAGCGAATGCGCAAGCAAGTACAGAAGGAATTGCTGCAGCCCCCGAGCAAGTATCACCATTATTACCGGGCTTAAGCGTGCCTAATATAACGCTCAAAGATCAACATGGTAATAATGTAGAGTTACAAAAGCGCTTTGCTGAAAAAACAACGGTGCTTATTATTTACCGCGGAGGTTGGTGTCCTTATTGCTCAAAGCAACTGGCTAATATACAAGAAATTGAGCAGCAACTCGCTAATTTAAACGCGCAAATTAGTGCAGTATCGCCAGATAGCCCAGAAAAACTAGCCCAAAGTAAAATAAGCTCGCCAAATTATTTACTGCTTTCAGATGATAGCCTAACCCTAGCAAAAGCCTTAGGTTTAGCTTATTTTTTAGATGATAAAACAGCCGCTATCTATCGCAATAAGCGCGGTGTTAACTTTGTTGATGCCCAAGGCAAGGTAAACGTCGCTTTACCTGTACCGGCTGTATTTGTAATTGATAAAAGTAGCGTTGTGTATTTTCAGTACGCAAACCCTAATTACAAAGTACGTTTAACAGAGGCGCTATTATTAGCTGGCGTTAAATCAATAGAAAATCAATAATCTGTAGTTATACCAATCGACTTAAATATTTAATCATTCTAGGGTGCTAAATAGAGCGCTATAAATGTCTAATAACTTAACACCATTGATATTACAAAAAAAGGCCAACTAGGTTGGCCTTTTAAACGCTTAACGCGAGCCACTAAACTCAGCCCATGACTCTATTAAATCTATAAAATCTTCAAAGCCACAACCATTCACTAGGCCACTTTCTTCAAGCATTAAGTCATCATCTTGATAGGCGACTAAATCTTCGCTGTCTTGGTGTAGGGCATGGGCTTCAAATAAGGCTTCGTCTTTAGAGAGTATTAAGTCTATCTCTTGGCCTTTTAACGTTATTGGCTCGTAACTTGTTTTTACCGAGCTAATAAGTGCTTGTACCATCTCGACTTTTTCTTTGCCAATTTCTTCGTTTAACCAACGGCCAATTAGGGCATGCTCGCTGCTTATTTTAATGCGCAGCCCACTAATAGGGTCACGTATAAATTGATATTCCATAATTTTTACTTTTAAAACGCTAATGCGCTAATTATACCCATAAATAGCCTTAAACACCGACCCTAAAACGCAAAATAGCGCCAATGGGCGCTATTAAATAGGTGACATAAAAGCTAACTTCGCGATCTAAAACGTGCAGCATCTATAATCGACCATAAATAAATAATAGGTACGAGTACGAAGCCTACTAATACATAAATAAGTGCGTAACTAATTATAATAGCTAGCGCAAAAAAGATAGCGGCTAAAATTCGCCCTTGTACCAATTGCCCTAAACCAGGAAAAAATATATTACACAACGCTGCAATAACATTACCGCCAGAACCTTGATCAGCCATACTCACCTCTGTAGTTAATTAATTTTAAGTTTTAGTTATTTACTTACTATCACACTTTATGCCAATTTATTAAAGCTTAAAAATCAAATAGTTAAATTACTACTAAATAACTGCTTTAGTATTTTTTACTAAATATAGGTCAATTTGATTATTTTTATTATTAATTATCGTTACTTAAGAGTACAAAAAAGCGACTAAGCGATTAGTTTTACAAGTATTTTTAGAATAGCTGTTCATAAAAACAGTATTTTATTTAGCCTAACAAAAACACCTGTTATACTGCCCTCATTATTGATTGAAAAGGCGTAACGATGGACGTTTCTGAATTACTCGATGGCTTAAATGACAAACAACGCGATGCCGTTGCAGCCCCACTACAAAACATGCTGGTATTAGCAGGTGCTGGTTCGGGTAAAACACGTGTTTTAGTTCATCGTATCGCGTGGTTAATGCAGGTTGAGCAAGCATCAGCCTATAGTATTTTTGCAGTTACTTTTACCAATAAAGCCGCTAAAGAAATGCGCACCCGTGTTGAAGAAACCCTAAAAGCCCCTGTCGGTGGTATGTGGATTGGTACTTTCCATGGTTTATCACACCGTATTTTGCGCGCTCATCACCGTGAAGCAAACCTGCCAGAAGCCTTTCAAATTTTAGACTCTGACGATCAACTAAGAATGATCAAGCGCTTATTAAAATCAATGAATATTGATGACAAAAAGTGGCCCGCCAAACAATTTGGCTGGTACATCAGTGCTAAAAAAGATGAAGCCCTGCGTCCTAAAGATATTCAAGCCTACGATATAAACGAGCAAATGATGCTACGTGTATATGCCGCCTATCAAGAGGCGTGTGACCGTGCAGGTTTAGTCGATTTTGCAGAAATACTGCTACGTAGCTACGAAGTACTTAAAAATAACCCTACGCTACTTCGCCATTACCAGCAGCGCTTTGCCCACATGCTGGTAGACGAGTTCCAAGATACCAATACCATTCAATACGCATGGTTAAAGCTACTTGCTGGTGATACACAAAGCATTATGATTGTAGGCGACGATGACCAAAGTATTTACGGTTGGCGCGGCGCTAAAATAGAAAACATTAAACGCTTTTTAACTGATTTTGACGCCGAAACTATTCGTCTTGAGCAAAACTACCGCTCAACCGCAACCATCCTAAAAGCATCTAATGCGCTAATTAAAAACAATTCAGAGCGCATGGGTAAAAGCCTTTGGACCGATGGTAACGAAGGCGAGCCTATATCAATTTATGCCGCCTTTAACGAGCTAGACGAAGCCCGCTTTGTAAGCAGCAAGCTACGCAGCTGGTTAAATGCTGGTAATGCGTTGCAAGACGCCGCTATTTTATACCGTAGTAACGCGCAATCTCGTGTACTCGAGGAAGCCATGCTTCAAGAAGGCTTAAAATACCGTATTTACGGTGGTATGCGATTCTTCGAACGTCAAGAAATTAAAGATGCGCTATCGTACTTACGATTAGTAGGAAACCGCCAAGACGACGCCGCATTTGAGCGTGTAATTAACACCCCTGCGCGCGGTATTGGCGATAAAACACTTAGCCATATACGCGACTGTGCGCGTGCTGAGTCTCTGCCTCTTTGGTACGCAGCTAAAGCAATTGTTGAACAACAACATTTATCGGGTCGTGCGGCAAGCGCTGTTACAAAATTTGTAGAGTTGGTAGAGCACATAGAAGATAAAATTAGCGACCTTACACTGCAAGAGCAAGCCAAATACACTATCCAAACCTCTGGCCTTATGGCCATGTATCAAGCTGAAAAAGGCGAAAAAGGCCGAGCTCGCGTAGAAAACTTAGAAGAGCTTATCAGTGCCTGCGATCAGTATGAACTCCCCGAAGAAGAAGAGTTTAGCTCACCATTACAAGGCTTTTTAGCTTATACATCGCTTGAGTCTGGTGAAGGCCAAGCCGATGAACACGAAGACGCTGTGCAAATGATGACTCTTCACTCTGCTAAGGGCTTAGAGTTTCCACTTGTGTTTATGGTAGGCGTTGAAGAAGGCATGTTCCCATCGCAGCAAAGTAATGAAGAGTCAGGGCGCTTAGAAGAAGAACGCCGCCTTTGTTACGTAGGTATGACCCGTGCCATGGACAAACTTTACATAAGCCATGCCGAAAGCCGTCGTTTATACGGCCAAGAAAAATACCATAGCCCATCGCGATTTTTACGTGAAATACCCGAAGATTGCGTAGAAGAAATTCGTATTAAAACACAGGTATCACGACCGCCTGCAGCAGGACGTTTTAGTGCATCAGTAAGCCATGCTGTATTTGAAGAAAGTGGTTTTAACTTAGGCCAACGTGTACTGCACGCTAAATTTGGTATTGGCACTGTGCTTAATTACGAAGGCAGCGGCGCGCAATCGCGTGTACAGGTTAACTTTGACGACCTTGGCAGCAAATGGCTAGTAACCGCATATGCACGACTTCAAGCTGTATAAGCACTGTGTTGAGCAATTAACGCAGCAACTAACTGGCGCAAAGCATCGTCAGTTAGTGCTTATTACAGGCCAGCCTACTTGGTGCTATGAGCTATTAAGCGCGTTAACCCGTTCGGATGATGTAAAGTTACTTTCAAGCAGCCTTGCCAATGCAAGTTGGCCTGAGCATACTCATCAACTACTTGGGCAAGAGTTTCCTCATGCCGTTTATGATGGCTTTAGTGGCATTTACCCCGATAAACTCGCTGCATTAGCCGGCACCGTAAAAGCCGGCGGGCTTTTATTTTTATTACTGCCTGATTTACAACGTTTAGCGTCATGGCAAGACCCTGCGCTGCAAAGCGTGCAGTCTTATGGGTGTAGTAATCAGCAAAGCTATTTTAATTTACGTTTTTCTCGCCTTTTACAAACGCTACCTGCCATACACTTTGATGAACACACTGTCTTTAAACAGTCGCCGCTCAAAAGCAATGTAACAAATAAAACTGAGTATCAGGCGCAGCAACAGTGCGTTGAGCAAATAATTAAGGTGGCCACAGGGCGTGCGAACAGGCCTTTAATTATTAATGCCGACAGAGGGCGAGGAAAATCAGCCGCGCTAGGTCTTGCAGCCGCGGCATTACATGATAAAAAAATCATTGTATGCGCAACACAATTTAGAGCCACCCATAGCTGTTTTAAGCATTTAGCTAAAAGCTTACAGGTGGAATACAAGGCTCAGCAAAAACATTTAGCTAATTTACAATACATGGCGCCCGATGCACTGCTTAATCAGTTGCCGCCATGTGATTTATTACTGGTTGATGAAGCCGCCGCAATACCTGTCCCACTACTGTTAGCCATGTTAAAGCACTACCCGCGTATAGTCTTTGCAAGCACCTTGGTAGGCTACGAGGGTAATGGCCGAGGCTATACCATTCGCTTTACGCAACATATTAAAGCAAATTACAAAGCGGCAAAAATTGTAAACTTAGAAGAGCCTTTACGTTTTGCCAAGGGCGACCCTCTTGAGCAACATGTACGCACACTCTTTGCTTTAGATGCACAATATAACGAATACCCACCCGCTTTAAATAGCATTGAGCACGTTGAAGTCACTCAACAGCAACTCGTTGACAATGAGCCTTTACTGCAGCAAATAGTTGCGTTGCTAGCACTTGCCCATTACCAGAGCAGTGTTAACGATTTACGCCAATTACTGGATGCCCCAGCGCAAAGGCTGTTTATTAGTAGATGCGACATGCATGTTGTGGGTGTGTGTTTAATAGCAGTTGAAGGCGGTATGGATGCAGAGCTAGCTAAGCAAGTAATCAGTGGTGAGCGCCGCCCACAAGGGCATTTAATGGCGCAATCGCTCGCGCAATTAAGCGCACAGCCAAGCTATTTAACAAAACAAAGCGCACGCGTTATTCGTATAGCTGTTGCACCTAACCTGCACCAACAAGGCGAAGGTAAAGCATTGCTAGCGCATTGCCAACATCAGCTAACCCCCACCTGTAGTTATATAGGTGCAAGTTTTGGGGCTACAGCAGGGCTTTTACGTTTTTGGCAATCTCAGGGCTTTAGTGCTGTAAAGCTAGGTTATCAGCGAGATAAAAGCACGGGTGAGCACTCAGCCCTCGTTATTAAAGCATTAAACACATCCACGCAGGGCTTACATACCTTAGCTCAGCAATTTAAAAGTGATTTGTTTTATGGTTTATTAACGCACTTTAGCCAACTCGACAGTGAGTTAGTCAGTGAGCTAATAAGTAAATTTATCGATGAATCTAGCGTGCCCAGCCCACCTATAAACACTGCAATTAGTACAATAAATCGCTTTAATACCGCGCCAAAACTATGGTATTTATTTAACCACTCCCCATCCAGCCTAATGGCAACTAAAAGTGAAGATCGCCACTTGCTGATACAAATGATATTACAAAACCACAGTAATGAGCAGCTAATCAAGCAACATTGCTTAAGTGGAAAAAAAGCATTAGAGCAACAATTTAAACTCGCAGTTAAGTCACTAATTAAAAAACCACACAACCTTTAAGCTATTTATCTATTTTGTTCTATCCTTAAAGCATTACAAGGCAATTAAAGATAAAGCTATGGAATTCATAAACTTTCAAGTGGGCTGTAAAACCATTTCACTTAAAATTCTCGATATTTTACTCACCGAGCGGTTTGATAATAACCTCACTACATTGCCAAATAACAATAAGAGCTTTATTGGTGTAAAAGACTACATGGAAACACCCACGCCGGTGTTCGACCTAGGTGTTATTTTAAATGGCAGCTCTACAGAGCAAAGTAATAAAAAAGCACTTAATGAGCTAAGAACCTGGCAAGCCTCGCTTAATGATTGGTTTAGCCAATTTGAAAAAAGCATCGCGCAACAGAGCCACGTAATAACAAACGATAAAACTCAGCTGCACAACATCGCCGTATTTTATAAAGAGTTTAAAACTGACAACAGTGACCTAAAAACTATCATAGAAAAACTTGATGAGCCTTTTCAAGCGCTAGTAACAGCTACAGATCGCGCAGTTAGTACTCATAACGAGCAAGACTATAAACAAGCCAGTAAATATTTAGCGAGTATAAAGCGCAACAGCTTTATGCAATTACAACGACTGTTTGATGCGGCAAAAGAGCAAATAACACTCGATTATAAACCTATTATTGTTTTTACTACTAAAGATGGGCTCAACCCGCATATCGGATTACTAGTAGATAAAGTAGAGGACAATATAGATTATAAAAAAGAAGACATTAAGCCACTCGATAAATTAACCGAAGTAGGCTTTGATATAGACCCGCAAACCAAAGGCATGATGCGAGGGCTAATAAAGTTAGCCGAAAAACACAGTGTTTTAATAGACCCTAGCGCAATATTTAGACCTGATCATTTAGCACAACAGGAAGACGAAGAAACACAAGCGTATGGTTTATTCTAAAAATAAAAAAGCCGAGAAGGCTCTCGGCTAATTAACTTATAGCAACACGTTATACAGTAGCTATAATATCTTCAACTGGTAAACGCGCTTTAGGTTTGCCAAAGTTCCAATCTTCTTCTTCAACTGGGTAACCCATTGCAAGTGCCACTTCACAAATATGACCATCAAGCTCTTCGCTAAACTTCTCACCGATTAACTCTGGGTCAACACCTTCCATAGGCGTAGATGCAATATTTAAACGTGCCAGTGTATGCATAATGTTACCCAGTGCTAGGTAAACTTGTGCTTTAGTCCAGCTGCCATTGTAGCCATTTTCATCCGTATTCATTTCAGCAAAAGCGTAGGCACCCATAAAGCTTTCACGCAGTTGCGCTGGTAAGTGACCAGAGCTCACTTCAACATCCACACGTTTAACAAACTTCTCTTTAGTAAACTTAGGATCGTAAGCTAATAACAGCGTATGCGACGCTTCTTTAGCGTGTAATTGATTAAACTGGTGCTTGTTAGCAAATGTATCGTGCAAACGCTGCTTAGCTTCATCACTTTCTACCAATACAAACTTCCAAGGTTGAGAGTTAATTGAAGAAGCAGACAAGCGAATAGCTTCTTTAATTACGTCAAGATCCGCCGATGAAATACGTTTGCTCGTATCGTATTTTTTAGCCGTGTAACGGTTATGTAAGTCTTTAATAATTTGATGAGACATGCTCTTCTCCCCTTTGGTAAGGTATGTAAATACAAGATGGAGCAAGTTTATAGGGTTTGCTATCAATTGATAATTAGCAAAATACCTAAAAGACTTTCTAAAAAAATTTGATAATAGATCAAGCTCATACCTTTTGGGGTAACAGTGTTATTGGTGCGGGATCTGTAGTAACTAAAAATGTAGAGGCGGATACTGTTGTTGCTGGTAATCCAACTCGTGAGATAAGAACAATATATTTACCATACAAAGGTGTACGGCGAACCTTATCCGCGGGTTTCGTGATACTAAACCCACGCTACGGAGGTCGTGGAGACTGTGTAAAGGCAGGTATTTCTCTTTTCTGCAGACGTAAAAAAGCCCGGCTCTTTCGAGTCGGGCTTTCTTGTATTTGAAGCCTGGCAATGTCGTCGTGCCCACAGCGGTAGAGAGTCACATAGCAAATGCACATTATCATTGAGCCGGGAGTCGCTACGCTCGCCCGACCTACATTCTAGAAATAGATAAGTGTGCATTAATTGTCCGTATTTCACTTGTCTGCAGACGTAAAAAAGCCCGGCTCTTTCGAGTCGGGCTTTCTTATATTTGGAGCCTGGCAATGTCCTACTTTCACATAGCAAATGCTACACTATCATCGGCGCTGTTTCGTTTCACTACTGAGTTCGGCATGGGGTCAGGTGGGTCCAAAACGCTATGGTTACCAAGCAAA
>NZ_JAQREK010000035.1:0-8164 GCF_028599265.1 Pseudoalteromonas sp. Angola-4
AGTCAGGGCTTTATCTACGGAGCAGTATTAAATACTAGGCGCAAAGGCAAGCTCACTGACTTCGATGTGATAAATGATAGCTAATCATTTATCAACGAGAGATACAAGGCGCGAAGCTTGCTCGCGCAAGATGTTAGTTGCTTCTCTAAAAGCGAAGCGGCTCTTAACCTCTTTGTGGTTTATTGATCTTAAATACAAAAATGCACAAAGAGAAGGGAAAGAGGAGTAAATGAGAAGTGAAAGTTGTAGGCGCGAAGCTTGCTCGCGCAAAATAGTGGCTATGACATTTAATAATTGCTTACCTTACAATCAAAAAAGCGGTGTTAAAATTTAACACCGCTTTTTTACTTTAAGGCAGAAAAGATGCGTTTAAAGCATTGGTTTTAGCACATCATATAAAGCGTTGATGTGATCGTCTCTGTCGTTTAAGGCTGCAATATAGCGGTACTTTTCGCCGCCTGCGTTTTCAAATATTTCGCGATTTTCTTCTTCAAGCTCTTCGAGTGTTTCTAAGCAGTCGGCGCTAAAAGCAGGGCTTAAAATTGCAACGTCGGTAATGTTTTCATCAGGTAACGATGCAAGCGTGGCGTCGGTGTATGGCTTTAACCATTCGGCTTTACCAAAGCGGCTTTGAAAAGTGCTAATTACTTTATCTTTATCAAGGCCTAGTTTTTCAACCACTAAACGCGTGGTTTGCAAACATAGGCAGTGGTATGGGTCGCCTCTATCTAAAAATAGCTTTGGCATACCGTGGTATGAAAAAACTAATTTTTGCGGCATGCCGTTTTTTTCTAAATCTTCACTAATGCTGCTAGCTAATGAATCAATGTATGCGGTGTTTTTGTGATAACCATTTACAAAGTGCAGCTCGGGCACCCAGCGCCATTTTTGCAATACTCTTGATACGGCATCAAATGTTGAGCCGGTGGTAGGGCTTGAGTATTGCGGGTAAAGCGGTAGTACAATTATGCGCGTTAGGCCTTTATCGCGCAGCTCTTCAAGGCCCGCCTCTATTGAAGGGTTGCCGTAACGCATGGCCATAACAACTTCGGTATTGGTATAACCTTGCTCTTGGAGTAGCGCGTTTAGTTTGTCGCGTTGCAGGCGGGTAATATGTGTTAGCGGCGAACCGTTTTCGGTCCAAATGCTTTCGTATAGTTTTGCTGAGCGCTTAGGGCGAATACGCAAAATTATACCGTGCAGTATTATCATCCACACTAAACGTGGAATTTCTACAATGCGCGGATCGGATAAAAATTCACGTAAGTAGGTACGCAGTGCCGCTGGTGTGGGCGCGTCTGGACTGCCTAAGTTGGTAAGTAAAATGCCCGTTTTTTGATTAAAACGTCCGTCGTGGGGATTGTCAGTGACTGCAGAAAATCGCGACACGCTATGCTCCTTAAAGCAATGTGATACCAATTCGCAATAATACTTGCTCATTCTGTGGGACTAAACGTGTCGCTACCAGCGTTAAAAAACTCTCATTTAGAACAACTAAATAGCGAATTTTTTTGCCTAGCTATCTACACGTTTTTCCACCCTCAAAATAAATCACTTA
This sequence comes from Pseudoalteromonas sp. Angola-4, assembly GCF_028599265.1. Taxonomy (NCBI): domain Bacteria; kingdom Pseudomonadati; phylum Pseudomonadota; class Gammaproteobacteria; order Alteromonadales; family Pseudoalteromonadaceae; genus Pseudoalteromonas; species Pseudoalteromonas sp. Angola-4. Next base: position 1,559 of record NZ_JAQREK010000035.1, read on the forward strand.
ATTAAGCGGATTGGTATTAAACAGTTTAAAATTTATACCCAGATTAACAGGTACCTGTTTGAATTAGTTTAGCTTATTTACGGTAATTGTAACGAAAAAAGCCACAGTTTAGATCACTCATTTAGCGCTTTTTACCATTATTCTAAATGGGGTCGGTTTTTTGGCTTCTAGTTGCTGTAGTTTTTCGATGGATTTTTTACCAAACACATGGCCTTTAGGTAACAACATAATACCGCTGTGGCTGTGTAACGTATGGCCTAAAATCATATTGGCTTTTAGCTCTTGAGCGCTGCATATAATGATAGAGCCCGCATTATTAAGTTGCTCATTTAATTTGCTATGGCTTGCCTCGAGTGCGCGCACAATTTTAGGGTGGTAAAAAGTGCCACTGTACATTTTAACGCTTTCGAGTGCATCGCTGTGGCGCTCTTTGTCTGTGGGGCTTTGGCTTTGTTCAAATGCGTTCCAATAATCGCGAGCAACGCTAAGCACCATAGCGCCAATAGGAATGTCGTTTGCTGCTAATCCTTTTGGTAAACCGTTGCCGTTAAAGCGCTCATATTGATGATAAATTGCATCAGATACATCATGTAAATGTATAGCAGGCATCAGCATTAATTGTGCTGTGCTTGGGTGTGTATAAAAGGCTTTTCGCTGTTGCTCGCTTAGCCGGCTCACTGGCTTTTTATAGAGCTCTGGGTCCATAGCAAGCAAACCTATTTGCGCTAAGTAACCCGCCATGGGGGCTAAATCTATACTTTTTTGCGAGAGGTTTAAGTAAAGTGCTATTTGGGTGCAGGTGTCGGCAATTTTTTGCGCTTTGTTGCCATCTAAGTATGGGTTGGCGTTTATAAAATTATAAAGTAGCTCTACGGTGGCTTTGTGTTCGTGTTTTTCGCGCTCGTTGGCATCTTCTAGCTGTTTAAGTACCTGCTTAATTTGCTTTGTACGCTTTTCTACTCGTTGCTCTAATGAGTTATTTAATTCGAGAAGTTCTTTGTTTTGCTGTTTTACTTGCAGCTCGAGTTGCTTGTTTTGTTTTTTTAGCCGAAATTTTTCGATGCTGTCGTTAATGCTGCGCAAAAGCATATCGTTTTGCCATGGCTTTTGTATGTAGCCGTTAATTTGCGCTAGGTTTACAGCGGCTAGGGTGGTTTCTATTTCGGCGTAGCCGGTTAATAAAATACGTTGTGTTTCGGGGGCTTTGTTACGGGCTTGCTCTAAAAATTGCGCGCCATTCATGGTGGGCATTTTCATGTCGCTAATAATTAAGCTAAATTCGTGGCTTTTTAAAAGCTCAAGCGCTTGCACTGGGCTTTTGCAGGTCATAAAACTAAAGTTATTATTTTTTAATAAGGAGGTTAGTGAGCGCAGAACAATTTCGTCGTCATCAACACAAAGTACATCTACGGCAGTGATTGAATGTGCAGCGTCTGCTGGTTTGGTCATAGTGCTACCTTTTAAAATAATAAGCATAGCCTAAAAATTGCCCCTAGTTTGCATAATTACGTATGGCAAACTAAACGTTATACATGGATGCGTATTTATGGAGCGAATAGGATGAGCACTTTAACCGACGACTACAAACAAGCTTTTTTAGATGAGCAGCAAAAGCGTATAGCCGCAGAGCAACTGCTTGCCGATAAAAGCCAATTGTTAGTTGTGTTAAATGGCGAACTAACCAAAAACGTTGCTGAGCTGTCTTTGTATCAGCAAATGTTTGTTCAGGCCGACAAAATGGCAAGTGTGGGTGTTTTGTCTTGCAGTATTGCGCACGAAATAAATAACCCGCTTTCGTATGTAATTAGTAATATAGAGAGCTTGCAATATGTTAGCCCTCTTTTATCAAAATCTCTTCACTATAACGAGCAGTTTTTAACCGGCCAATTAAATGCAGGGCAATTTAAAAACGTGTTGGTTGATCTAAAAAAACAATACGAACTGGCATGGAATGGACACGAAATTTACTCGCAGTTGAGCGAAAGCCTAGATGGTTTAAAGCGCATAAAGCAAACCGTGCATAATTTATTAAACCTTAGCCAATTTACAAGTACCCATAACAAGCAATATTTAGATGTAAGCGAGGTTGCAGGCTCTGCTTTAGGCGTGTTGCAAGGGCAGCTTAAATACTGCGAAATAAAAACCAACTTTGAGCAAGTGCCGCTAATTTGGGGGGAGCTGTCGTCTATTCATCAAATTTTTGTTGAGCTGTTATTAAATGCTCAACAAGCGTGCGAACATGAACTAGAAAAAGGCACCATTATTGAACTAAGCGTAACGCAGCAAAATGAGGGGATATGTATAAAAGTGAAAGATAACGGTTGTGGAATGGATGAAAATACCCAAGCGCACTTATTTAAGCCTTTTTTTACTACACATAAAACAGCCCACTCATTAGGAATAGGAATGACCGTTGTTAACTTTATTTTGCAAGATCACGGCGGAAAAATAGAAGTTAGCAGTACTTTAGGAACAGGTACTACCATTTGTTGTTGGTTACCCGTAAAAGTACAAGAAAGCGTGATAAACCCATTGTAAATAAAGTGTTAATTTAATTTAAGGTTGAAATTAAAATCCTTAATTGTATGTGTTTTGAACAAGTTTAAGTGTTATTTTTTAGTATTTACATTTTTTTGCATAGTTAGACCTATTATTTAGTTTTTTTCATTTCTTTTTATTTGCATATGTTGCTAGGATGTTCCCCAGTGCGATGCGTTACATCGCAATAACAAATATTAAAGAACACACTAAACAGGGTCGTCACCATGTCAACATACCGTTTAAATACATTAGCTGCCGCTGTTGCGTTTGCCGTAAGCGCACCAAGCATTGTAAGCGCTCAAGAAGCACCTGTTGAGGCTGCACAAAATATCGAACAAATTTCTGTATTAGGGTCGCGCGTTTCTAACCGCACCTCTACTGAGTCTTCGTCACCTATTGATTTAATAGACGCTGATGATTTAAACAAAGGCGGCTTTACAGAACTAGGGCAGAGTCTGCAAGCTACTGCCCCGTCGTTTAACTTTTCTCGTACGCAAGTATCTGATGGCTCTGATTTATTTAGACCAGCAACGCTGCGCGGCTTACAGCCAGATCAAACGTTAGTGTTGGTTAACGGTAAGCGCCGCCATAATCAATCTATTTTTGGCCTTAACGGCACTGTAGGTGCAGGCGCTGCCGGCACCGACATGAACGCCATTCCGCTAACTGCACTTAAAGGTGTAGAAGTACTACGCGATGGCGCAGCAGCTAAATATGGCTCTGACGCGATAGCTGGCGTAATTAACTTATCGCTTAATAATTCAACTGGCGTAACAACGGGTTACGTACAGTACGGCGGCACCAGTGAAGGCGACGGCGATACGCTTTCTGCAGGTTTAAACCGTGGTTTTGACTTAGGTAATGAAGGCGGCTTTATTAATTTATCATTTGAGTATCGTGATGCCGATGGCACTAACCGTGCAGAGCGCGATACCGGTGGGTCGTTAAATGTTGAGCCAGGCACGCTGAGTGAAGATGTACGTTGGGGCCAAGGTAACTCAGAAAGTGAATTTACCTCGTTGTTTTACAACATGGCTTTGCCAATGGGCGACAGCGAATTGTACTCATTTGGTGGCTATTCTGAGCGTACCGCGCTGGGTAATGGTTTTTACCGTAACTTTAACGAAGCGTCTAAAAATGTAACGCAAGTATACAGCGATGGCTTTTTACCCCGCATTTATAACGAAGCTGAAGATATTTCAGTAGCGGTTGGTTTTAGAGGCGATATAAACCCAGATTGGGGATACGATGTATCGGCAGTGTATGGTGAAAACCAATACGACCTTACCTCACGTAATACTATAAATGCCTCTTATGCGGCGGAGTACGTATTTAACAACCCAGATGCAAGCGATGCCGATATAGCTGCAAATGCAGGCCCAAGCGGCGGTTACTCTGGTGGTTTTAGATTTGATCAAACAACAGTTAATGCTGATTTTAACGGCATCGTTGATATTGGCCGCAATGAGCCTTTATATGTAACTATTGGTGCAGAATACCGTAAAGAAAACTACGAAATAGTACCTGGCGATGAAGCCTCTTACGCATGTGGCTTGGCAAATACCGATGCTTCGTACCCTTCAGTAAACGATCCTGATCAATTTGCTGAGTGTGGTTTTCAGGCTTATAACGGTTTGCGCCCAGAGGCAACAAACAAGAGCGATCGCCACAGCTACGCGTTTTATGTAGATGTAGAAACCATGGTAACGGATGCATGGAACGTAAGTGGTGCGCTGCGCTACGAAGACTTTTCAGATGCGGGCGATGACTTAATTGGTAAATTAGCAACACGTTATGAATTTAACGATGACTTTGCAGTACGTGGTGCGGTATCTACTGGTTTTAGAGCGCCATCGCTTCAGCAAAGTGGTTATACCGCATTTACAACTAACCTAGGCTCAGATGGCACACTTACGCAGTCGTTCACTGCAAATACGGGTACTGCTTTTCCAAGTGCGTTAGGTGTAGATAGCCTAGAGCTTGAAACCTCAACTAACTACAGTGCTGGTTTTGTTTACGATGTAACAAGTGAGCTTTCGTTAACGGTTGATTTTTACCGTGTAGAAATTAAAGACCGTATTACGCTTGGTAGTTTACTTTCTGCAGAGGACGTTGCCTTTAGCGATGAAGCCGTAGCCGCGCTTCAAGCAACCGGCGCAGTGCAAGCTAATTACTTTTCAAACTCTGTAGATTCAACTACACAAGGTGTTGATATTATTGCATCTTACCGTACTGATGTAGAGGGCGGTAATTTTGGAGTAACCTTTGCGGGTAACTTAAACGACACTAAAATTGATAACGTGAACGCAGAAGAAGGAATTCCTGAGTCGGTGGCGTTTGATGATTTACAACGTAGCTTTTTTACCGACGGCCAGCCAGGTGAGCGCGCAACTTTAACGTTTGACTATGAGCGTGATGCGTATGAAACAACGCTTCGCTTTAATTACTTTGGCGAAACAGACGTTAAATACTTTGGTAATGACCACATCCCTTTACCAGGTGAGCTTTCGCCTACGGGGTCGTTTAAACCAACTAGTACAGTTGAATCAGCAGTACTAGTGGATTTAAACGTTAGCTACCAAATTAACGAAATATTTAACGTATCGGTAGGGGCTGATAATATTTTTGATGAAACCCCAGATGAGCTAGGTGATGACGAAGTGCTTAACTTTATTACCAACGGTGCGTTTAAATACCCTGTACGTGCATTGCCTTACGGCTTTGACGGGCGTACTTATTATGCAAAAGTAAGCTTTGAATTTTAATTAATTGAGCTAAACCTATTTAACCTGAACTCTGGTTAAGAGATATACCAACATATTTTATTATCCAGCGTTCAGGTTACTCAGCGCAGTTATTTACTGCGCTTTTTTTATGTTTATTTATTATGAAAAAGAGCGTTAAAACACTTGCAAGGTTGAAAATTAGGCATACAATCGCCACTTCTTAAGGTTCTTATTGTTATAAATAGTTAGGAAATAAAATGGCTAAAAAATCGAAAACCAAAGCCGCAAATAATAGTGCGGTAGACACCGGCCGAGGTGTTATTAATCATAATGCGCTGGCGGCGCTAGTAACCTCTAAAGTGTTTAAACCTCAAGTGGTTAAAGCTAAAAAAGGGAAAGGCTCGTTTAAGCGCAATAACAAACACGTAGGACGAGAGTCTTATTTAATCGCGGCTTAAATAGCACCGATCAAATAAGACTTTTAACTACCTACTTTTTGCCAAGCATACGCGTAAGGGTGTTGTCTTTATCAATAATATGGTGCTTTAAAGCGCCCACAATATGTAAACCTAACGCGATAAGAAGCGCATTTGCTGTAATACCGTGAACGGTTTTTCCTATCTCTGCTAAGCCTTGGTTAAAAGCGAGGCTTTTTTGTGGGTTTTCTGGGTTGGGGTTGTGCGGTATAAGCTCTAGCCCGAACATCTCTACGCCATGCCCACCAAAGCCCGACATAATCAGCCCCGAAATAGGCATAAGTAACATGCTTATTATAAGAACGTAATGCACAATTTTAGCTAACACTTGCTCATAATTTGGGTGTTTAACATCGTGCTTTGGCCAGCCATTTACAATGCGCCATGTTACTCTTAATAACGCAAAAGCAAGCAGCATTACGCCAAATGATTTGTGCCAACTCATTAGAAAAAACGCTTTAAAGTTTTCCATATATAGGCCTGAGCCTAATAACCCAATAATTAAAATAGCTACAATCCAATGCAGGCTTATGGTGGTTTTGCTTAACGTACTTGTTGTATCTTTTGTAAGTTTCATTGTGGTTATTCCTAACTTAAAAAGTGGCGCTTAGTTGCGTGTACAATTGAATAATCTTCATTAATGCAGCTAGCTTAAACTATAGAGGGTTAAAGTAGGGTTAACGAAACTTATTTTTTAAATTTAAAAGGATAAAACCTGCAACGTGAAGTGAAAGTTGTAGATACCATCTCTCATTTTAAGCTTCAAGGTCGTACTTAACTTACTTGGAGCTTAAACGCTTCTTGGTTTTTTATTACACCAAAACATATATGGATGAGCTTTCTCATATTCGCACATACAGCTT
>NZ_JAQREK010000036.1:0-7084 GCF_028599265.1 Pseudoalteromonas sp. Angola-4
TTTGTGAGAATAGAAAGTCAGGGCTTTATCTACGGAGCAGTATTAAATACTAGGCGCAAAGGCAAGCTCACTGACTTCGATGTGATAAATGATAGCTAATCATTTATCAACGAGAGATACAAGGCGCTTAGCTTGCTGGCGCGTCGGGCGATAGCTCGAAAAGTTTTACAAAATTGTCTACAGACGCCTCTACTATTAATAAAGCCTAAGTTACTTTGATAATTAAGTAACTGTGGAACTCCCATAGTTTGCTAGAGGCTCTTTTTTAGCTAAATATTTAAAGCTGCTTTGGCGTTTGCTAAATAGGTTTGTGATACTGGTACTTCCAAACCATTTTCGATAATAAGCATAAGTTTTCTGCCTAGGTTAGCGTGTTGAACTAGTAACGGGGTTGGTAAAGCTATTAGATTTGATTGAGCCTGCACGTTAACCGCTCATATTTTAAATACAGGATATGCGCAATGTTTAAGCTACAAAGGGTTGGTTATGTGTAAGCATAAGCCACAGACTTGTTATAGCGCAGTGTGTAAACACAGACAGGAGCTGGACTAACATTGGTACTAAACGATGACTGAGGCGAAGCCAAGGGCCTTAAATAATCATCAATAATTTAGCCTAAATTCATATGGGTGACTGGTGCATATCCACACCAATCGACGTCATTACTAGGTGGGTAGTTATATTTAAATTGAGTTCAAATAATAAGAATACTTGGTTTTTGAATAAAGAGATCAAGAAAACATAGCTGCTAGTTTGACCAAAACCTTCTAATGAGCTACCTCTTTAACTCCTAAGGTACCGTGAAGATGAAGTAGCTTCTGGATGTTTCGTTTTTCTATAACAGAAGAGAATTTTAAAAGTTGGCAACAAATCTTTACCAAAAAGTTGATTTAAATTATCTTAATTAGTATCATTTTAGCTACAATCCCCCACAACAACAAGGAAGAGTTGATGAAATCACCTTATGTAACAGAACAATATAAATCAGATCCTATTGGTTTTCTAATTAATATTTTAGATGCTAAAAAAATTGAAAATAAGATTAGAAACGAAGATGATATCTTACCTATATTAACTGGCCTAATTGCCTATAGACAGTTAAGTCGCTATAAACAGACACAGTTAAATGCCGCAATTTTAGCAATAAAAAGTGGACCTGTTAAAGAGCATCTATATGGGCTTGTTGCACAGTTAGCATTTTATCCAAAGTGGTTTAGCTGGAGTTTGAGTGACAAAGAATTAAGAGCCTTTTTTGAAAATAATAAAGACTTAGCTAAAGCAACTGCCGTTTTAGGTGTGGCGTCCGTAGGAACAAGCGTCCCTGCAATTTTAGAATCGCTTTTAAATATAAAAAAAACCGGGGTTAAAGCTGCGGCTAAAGAAGCAATAGTGAAAGCCTCTAATAGTGAAGTAGTTAAATCCGCCGCTTCACAATTTACTAAAAACTCAAAAGTTCTTATTGGTAGTAGTTATGCAGCGGCATATGTCACTGTTATTTCTACTTTTTTGTGGTACTGCTCAAGCAAAAATGAAGCGGCTGCAAAAAAAGAGTTAATCTTAAGAGGTTTAATTAAACTGGAAGATATTTAAATGATATTAAAAGGCTGCATAGTAATATTTTGCTTAATATGCATCAATCTTTTTGCTCGACATCATATAACTCAAAAGAAAGCTAAAGGTCATTCTAATAAGGACTTGTTAATAATCTCATTTATCTTTTCAAGTCTACTGGCGATTCTAACATTGGCTATGCTAGCTATTGGTACTGAGTTCGTTTGCTCGATTCAATCTATAGGCTTGTTTATCATATATTGGAGTAATATATATGGTTTGCTAAAAGTATGGAGAAATGCTGAGTGAAACTAATTAAGCCTTTTTGTTTAATAAGTATTATACTTTTTAGTCAGCTTGCGGCAGGAAATGATTTATATTTTGATGTGGGCAAAGCTACACCTTACCTTAGTGTTTGCTCTCTTAAAAATGATTTATCTGAAAGTAATAGCGTTGTTGACTTTGCTAATGGTGTACTAAGTGAAATATATCATTCTTCTGAGGAATCGAAAAAGGAAGTTGCTGCTTTAGGAGCTAATGAATATTTTGACCAGCTAAGTTATCAGTCTGCACTCGGTGTTACTCAAGAATATGAGCTTTACACTTTACCAAGGTGCGAACGCTTTGCAATTAATATTTTGAATAAGTTATGCTCAGATAAAGTGAGAGGCTTATCAATGCTAGAGTCTGCATGTGAAAAGGCTAAACAGTATCTTTAAATAACAAAACTTAATAAGATTATATTACAAATTAATTTAGGATGGTTTTTAAGGCTTAATTTTCGATTAGCTTTAATAAAAGGCTAAAGGGGTTAAATCTCGGCTTCATATATCAATGGTCTAGATTTATAGTTTATTGCTCATTGAGTTAATTATTATATCTAGACCGTTGCGAATAGAGTTGAGAATGCATTTATAATGTGTGAATCGTGGAGGAGGGCGTGAAAACACCTTTTTGAGTGATGACGACTTTAAGTGTTTTTTATACTGTATTGAACAAGCAAGCCTTCGTTTTAATATTGAAGTACATTCGTATTGCTCAATGATCAATTACTATTACCTGCTGATAAAAAAGACGAATTTGACCTCTATGGATTTTGCTTTCGGTCCTAATGAAAAGTAAAAAGCCGTTACGGCAATGCAATGGCTTTTCATTATGGTTTTATGTGCTTTGGCAATACGAGCATAAGGCTTTATACCCCTTTAAAAACCTCGCTTTATTCATCAGGCCCTTTGAGCGTAAATTTTAAATGTTTACGCATATCTTTTAAAATAACGCCTTTTTTAAGCATTGCGCCGCTTAAACGCTTTTGCCACTTTAATAAATCTGGCTCTGCGGCTGCTAAGGCTTGCTCGTTTTCAAACTGAAAGCACAGCAGTAGTGAACTTGGAAATAAGTGATATTCCACATCAAACCAGCATTGCAACATACCAGGGAGCTCAGCGCGGCCTTGCTCTTCTAATTTTTCGGCAGTATTAAGTACAAGTGCTTGCTGTTTTACTTGCACTGCAGAGAGTTTTTTCATTATTAAAGTCCAAATTAGCGGCTAACACATACAGTCAGAATGCGGGTATTATACGCAAGCTTGTAGCTATGCAACAACCGTAGGTTGGTTTGAGCGAAGCGAAACCCAACGCACAGCCAATGTAATAACCACAGCTAAATATAAATGCTATGGGGTGTAGGCGCTTAACTAAAGGCTCTTTCTTTTGGCTAAATGTTTAAAGCTGCTTTGGCGTTTGCTAAATAGGTTTGTGATACGGGTACTTTCAAACCATTTTCCATAATAAGTATAAGTTTTCTGCCTTCTTTTTTACTCGCAGCAACTGCTTCACGCGATACCCACCAAGAGCGGTGAGTTTGAAAACCATCGTAATTTTCTAATTTTAATAAAGCATCTTTAAACCTAATAAGTAGTAGGTGCTGGCCTTTATCTGTAACTATATTTAGGTAATGATCATCCATTTGCAAGCAAATTAATCTCCCTCTTTTTTCTAGAGGTAATTCGTTGATTAGTTCGTTTACTTGTTGGTTTTGAATAGTTTCGATTTTTTCAGACTCATTAGTAAGTGCTTTTTCACTTTGCTGTAGCTGTTTATTTTGGCGTATTAAGATGCTTTTTATAGAACTTACACCTGCAATAACTCCGCCAATAAATACACACGCTAAAAAAGACATAGGGAGTGACTGCCAGTAATTTTCAGGCGAGTTAAAAAATAGGTTAATGATAAAGGGGGCAAAAAGGGCCATGATGGCACTGGCCGTTAGTGCTGAAATAATTAGCCTAATTGCCGCATTGTTAAAGGGCTGGGGTAAGGAATTAGATAACCTTGCTGATAAAATTTTTATTACGGGTGAGTAAACCGCATAGCCACTAAAGCAAATGATTGTCCAAAAAGCTCCGCTGTATAAAAAGCTAATTTGATGCATACCAAATGGTTTTAGGAACGTTAAAAAAAGCACGAAAATAGCTACAACTAGGCAGTCAGATAAAATGTTTTTTATTTCTAAACCACTTATTAAGTATTGATTAGTATGGTTTATTTCACGATTCGTCAATTGAACTCCTAGTTTTTTACTTATTTTACGAAATTTAAGGTATAGCTCGCGAAAGGTGTATTGATGGTGTTTTCTGTCATCTCTATTGTTACTTCAACAAGCCAATAAGACCTCGTTAATTTAACTTATTAGGGATAGGAAATACCATGAACTTATTACAACTTTCAACGTTTGCACTTACTTTAGCAATAGTACCTGTATCGGCACAAACGGTGCAATTTGATATTCAATCTATTAAGCATAATGATGGGAAGCTATACATACAACTATATAAAGGTAAGCAAGGTTATAAGATTGATAAGCCTTATAGTGCCACAATAGTAAAAGCAAAAGAGGGTACTGTTAGTGTTACGTTTAACGACATTGAGGCAGGTGATTATGCTATTCGCTATTTTCATGATGAAAACGACAACGGCACCATGGATACCAATTTATTTGGCTTGCCAGTTGAAGGGTATGGTTTTTCAAATAACGCCATAGTGAATTTTGGCCCACCAAGCTATGAACAAATGTCGTTTAACGTTGCTCAACAACCGGTTAAAACTCACTCTACTATTAACTACTGAGGGAACCGGCATGGAACGCAGAGAGGCACTTAAAAATATATTTAACTTATCTATTGCAGCAGCGGTTGCCCCGTTACCATCTTTTGCTAATTTATCTTTAGACGAAGGTGATTTATTAAAGCAAAACGCGCGGAGCTTTAATAAGGCTTTATTAACCAATCCAGATTTACAGGGTTTTGTTGGATTAAAGCAAAATATACTGCAGCAAACACTAACGATTGAAGGAAAAATACCGGCTGATTTTACAGGGGCATTTTATAGAAACGGCCCCGCAATACACCAAAGGCAAGAGCAACGCTATACGCATTTGTTTGAAGGTGATGGTATGGTGCAGCAATTTTCATTCTCTAAGCAGGGGGTGACCCATCAGGCAAAGTTTATTAATACAGATAAATTTGTGCAAGAGCAGCAAGCAGGGAAGTTTTTATTTTCAGGCCCAGATAGCAAGTTAAAGCATAGTCTTTCAATTACAGGCCCTGACAGTATTAATGCCGCTAATATAAATGTATTACCTGTAAACGATGAATTGTGGGCTCTATGGGAAGCCGGTTCAGCAACAGCCCTTGATCCGAATACTCTCAACACAAAGGGGTTAGTCGATCTTGGCAAAAACACTAAATATGGCAGTAGTTTAAAAGGGTTGGCATTTTCAGCTCACCCTAAGGTTGATCCCGATGGCACAATTTGGAATTTTGGCAGCACCACGACCGGCGATATTGTGTTGTACCATTTGAACAAACAAGGGATAACGCAAAAAGTTAATATTTTAAAGACTAATTACCGAGGCGGCATGCTGCACGACTTTTTAGTAACTCATAAGCACTTACTTATTATTTTGCCTTCTATTATTCAAGACAAAACTAAAAATACATATTTTGGTGCAATAAGTTTTGCCAAAAAACTACCAATGCGAGTGCTTGTTGTTGATAAGGAAACGCTGACTTTAAAAAGAGAGTTCAATCTTGATGCTGGGTTTGCTTTTCACTTTGGAAATGCGTGGGAAGATCAACAAGGCACTATTCGCTTTGATGCTAGCCTTTATCCAAATCTAGATAACTTGCATTATATGAGCGATGTTATGCAAGGTAGAGTCAGTCATCCTGAACAGGCTAAAACAACGTTATTTACACTATATAAAAATGGCCAAACTAAGAAAGAAACCTTACCAGGGGTGAGTGAATTTCCTCGTATTTATAATCATTTAACGGGATTAAAAAACGATACTTTAGTTACATTATCTTCTATTGAAAGTGATGTGTGGAGTGACTCTGTGCGTGTTATTAATACTAATACAGGGAAACAGGATATATTTACATATGGTAAAGAATACCTAGTCGAGGAGCACATTGTGGTTGATACCTCACAAAAAGAAGGAAATGGGTATCTAGTAGGCACAGCTTTACATGTGCCATCAAAACGAACATGTGTAAACATTTTTAAGGCGAGTAGGGTAAGTGAAGGCCCCGTTTGTAGGGCATGGCTGCCTCATTCAATACCACTTGGTTTTCATGGGAATTTCATGACTACTTAATTGAGTGTGAAAAATAACGTTATTTGCTTATATAACTAAGTAAAGCCAATGTAATAATCACAATAAGTAAAAATGCTATTACTTGTAGATACCATCTCTCATTTTAAGCTTCAAGGTCGTATTTAACTTTCTTGGAGCTTAAACACTTCTTGGTTTTTTATTACACCAAAACATATATGGATGAGCTTCCGCATATTTGCACACACAGCTTGCATCGGTGTTTTACCGTTATTTATTAATGTTAACTTGTGTCGTTTTATTCTTTTATTCCATTGCCCAGCGACAATGGCTGCCATGTAGAGTTTACAGCGAATTCTGGCTGGCCCAAGTTTACTGATTGATGTTCGCCCTTTTAATTTACCCGATTCATTGTGACGTGGGATTAACCCACAATAAGCTGCTGCTTCTTTGGCTTTATTAAATTTTTTAGCCGTAAACAAATATGTCAGCTCTCTCGATAATACAGGCCCAATGCCAGGGATAGACTCGAGTAGTTTCCTGTTTCTTTTTAAACCAGGCTCATTATCTATGTGATCATCAATGTCAGATTTAAGCTGTTTAATTTCGTCATCTAAAAACGCGATAGTCACTTTTATCGATTGGCGAACACGTGCTGAAACGTTGCTGAATTCACTTGCTTCTAATCGGTTAGCTTCTCGTTGTCGGTTACTCTCAAGCGCATCTAAACGACGGATAAGGGCTTTAAGCTCTCTAACTTCTAACGCTTCAGGTTGCCAATAATCAACGACAGCGTGCTTTGCACAGCCGTAGTGGGCAAGCATCGTTGCATCAGATTTGTCTGTTTTATGAATTATGTTTAACGCGTCTGCATACTTTTTAGCTTTACCTGTATTCGCTAAAATAATGTTAAAGCCTT
>NZ_JAQREK010000037.1:0-5243 GCF_028599265.1 Pseudoalteromonas sp. Angola-4
TCTAGGTTCTAGGTTCTAGGTTCTAGGTTCTAGGTTCTAGGTTCTAGGTTCTAGGTTCTAGGTTCTAGGTTCTAGGTTCTAGGTTCTAGGTTCTAGGTTCTAGGTTCTAGGTTCTAGGTTCTAGGTTAATCAGTTTTAAGGTGCAAAGCGAAAAGTCAAAGCCTTTATCGGCTATAGCCTGCTCCCGCAAGCCCTATTTTCACAAAGAGAAGACAATGAGTGTAAATGAGAAGTCAAAAATGAATATCCCCACCTAGTTTATTTCCTAGCACCTAGTACCTTTCATTACTTATCCGATTTATATTCGTAGTTGTAGTAACCATAATAACCGTATGCATTACTGGCTTTTTTAACTACCCCGTTAAATACTAAGCCTTTAACATCTATACCGTTTTGATCAAAGCGATCTCGCGTTAATTCTATTTCGCGTAAATGGTTTTGGCCAAAGCGTGCTACCAATAACGTGGTGCCTGTGTGTGCACTAACTATAGCTGGGTCGGTTACCGCGAGTATTGGTGGTGTATCTATAATTACTATATCGTATGCTGCGCTTACTTCTTCTACCAGTTTACTAAAGTTGCTATGCATTAATAGCTCTGATGGGTTTGGTGGTATTTGCCCGCGGGTAATTACACTTAGGCCTTCCACTTTAGTTGTTTTGGTAACTTGCGCTAAGTTTAAGCGGCCCGATAAGTAATCACTTAGGCCGTCATCCCACTTTAAGCCAAATTGGGTTTGCAAATAGCCTTTGCGCATATCGGCATCAATAACCAGTACTTTTTTACCGCTTTGTGCCAGTACTGAGGCTAAGTTAACCGATATAAACGATTTACCCACACCTGGGCTTGGGCCCGATATAGCAATAGTATTATTTTTAGCCTCCATCATCGCAAAGTGTAAGCTGGTGCGTAGGCTACGTAGCGCCTCTATTGAAAGGTCGGCAGGGTTATCGAGTGCTAATATACTCTTAGCCTTCGCCGTTTTATTTTTTCGTGCTTTAGCAAAGCCGGTTAGCTTATCTTGGTGGTCTGAGTGCGGTACACTTGCGTATACTGGTATGCCTATGGCTTCTATCTCGCTTGGGTCTTCCACCCCTTTATGCATGGCCTTTTGTATAAGCACAATAGCAATGCTTAACATACCGCCTAACATAGTTGCCATAACCACGATTAACGCTTTTTTAGGTTTAACTGGTTTACTGGTGTTTACCTCGGCGTAATCAATAACACGTACATTGCCTACAGTGCCTGCACGTACTATGTCGAGCTCTTGGGTTTTACTAAGCAGTAAAGTGTATATTTGGTTACTTACCTCAACATCACGCTTTAAGCGTAGTAGCTCTTGTTGAGTTTCGGGCAAGTTGCCTACCTCGCCTATTAGTTGGTCTTTTTGTTTTTCTACTGCTTGAATTTGCTCAACAATACCTTGATATGACGGGTGATTTTTTTTAAATTTACGGCCAAGTTCTAGGCGTTTTAAGTTTAGCTCTTGTAGCTTAGTCTCAAGCTTTACAACTTGTTCTAATACGCCCTGAGTCTCAAGCGTTATGTTTATAGACTGCCGTTTTATTTGGTAGTCGTTGAAGCGTTGCTCGGCGTACTCTAGCTGCTTTTTAATCTCAGGTAATTGTACCTCTAAAAATTCGAGTGATTTTTGTGCCTCTGCGCTGTTGCGCTCTACGTTGCGGCGTACATAAATAGCAGCTACTTTATCCAGTACTTTTTCGGCGTAACCTGGTTTTGTGCTTTGCAGGCTTAAATTAATTATGCCTGAGTCTTTACCTTTTTCGCTTGCGCCAATGGCTGCTTGTAAATCAAGTATTGTATTTAGGCGGTCTTTACGGGTTAGTATAAACTCAGTACCTGGGCGTGCGTTAAGCTCGCGCACTGTTAAGTTAAACTTGCCGTTAGTAAGCCCCTCGCCTACTTTACCAGCGAGTATTTGGTTGCCTTCGCTATTTAAAAGCGCCACACCATTATTTGTTTGCGCGACAAGTGTAAACTCTTGGTTTACAGCAGTACGCGGTACGTCAAACCTAAATATATTGATGCTTTCGCCGCCCCAAGCGTAGCTGCTTGCACCAAAGCTTGGATCTGCAAGGTCGCCCTCGCTCATTGGCATAAATTTACGATAAGCGCGATTACCAATAAAAGGGAATAGCTTAGGCTCGGCTGTTATATCAAGCTTTAGTGTATCTACTGCCTCGCCAATAACGCTACGCGATTTAAGGAGTTCTATTTCGGTTACTGCGGCCGATGTACTTTCGAACATGCCGGCCATATCGTCAAACCCAGGGACCGATGCGCCGCCATCTTCCACTTGGATCATGGCGGTGGCTTGGTAAACCGGTGTACTTAATACAGCATAAACCACACCTACAAACATAAATAATGCGGTTATACCGGCTATAAAATATTTACGGTCGAGCAATGCACCAAGTAGTGCCATTAAGTCGATTTCTTGAGTTGGTTGCGTGGTATTTTTACTTTTATTACTTGGCTGGGCAGTCATTAAATTAGCCATTCCTTATAAATACTTTTGCCAAGCGCTGCATGCGCTATCGATTAATGTGTACACGTGTTCAAAAGCCTCTTGGCTTTGGCGGTATGGGTCGGGTATTTCGACGTTGTTAATCCATTTACCTAATAAAAAGGTTTTACCGCGTGCCTCTGGGTAACGAGCGTGTACATCGTTTAAATGGCGCTCTTCCATTACTAAAATAACGCTGTTTTGCGCTACCAAAGCTGATGTTAATTGGCGCCCTTGGTGGGCATCCATATTCACACCATTTGCCTGTGCAATTTGCTTAGCTGTGGCATCGGCGGGTTTACCTTCAAGTGCGGTTAATCCAGCCGACGATACTTTAATATTTTTACCTTCAAGCTTTTGCTTTAATACATATTCACCGGTAGGACTACGGCATATGTTACCCGCACAAACTACTAAAACTGAATCAAACATTTTTTAACCCTTAGTTTGATGAAATATCATCTAAGCTATCAACTGATGCTACCGATGGTAGTAATAAACTTATTACACGGTTCCAACGTGCAAGCGGTGCAGAGGTTACATATACAATGTCGCTTGGCTGCAATTCAAATTGCTCTGCTAGTACCATTGCTGCAATATTTTTTGCATGTAACTGATATACGTTTGCAATATAGCCCGTTTGTTCTACGTTACTTTTACGTAGTACAAATACGCCATTTGCATCTGCTGTTGCTTCATTTAGGCCGCCCGAATCACTTAACGCTTCGGCTAAATTTAAACCATAGCGATTAAGGGTTACTGAACCCGCTTTTTTTACATCGCCTAGTACAAATACCTTTTGCGCATCGTTACGGCTTACATGCACTATGTCGCCGTGCTGTAATAAACGGTTTTGCGAAATATCGCCATGGGCATAAAAATCATCAAGCTGAATAACTTCTGTTTTATCGCCTCGGGTGAAAGTAACTGTGCGCCAGTCTGCTGAATCGGTTAATCCACCAGCTTGGTTTAGCGCATCAATAAGGGTAAGCGGTATTTCGGTTACAGGGTAAACGCCAGGCTTATTTACCTCACCTGTTACGTAGGCTTTTTGGCTTCTAAAGCCTACTACTTTTACATCTACCTGTGGGTCTTCTATTACTCGGCTTAAGCGTTTTACTAGGTCGTCACGCACTTGGCTAATAGTTCGGCCTGCGGCAGGAATGTTGGGCGCATACGCGTAAGTAATTGTGCCGTCTTTTTGCACTCTAAAGCCATCAAACTCTGCGGTACGCTGTACGGCAGCAGGTATTGTAAGCTCGGGGTGATCCCACACGCCTATTGTAAGTACATCGCCAACACCAATTCTATATTCGTAATCAGTGATATTAACGCCTGCATTACTTGAAATAGGCTTAGCGGCTACTTGTTCTAACTTTTGCGTGTTTAAAAGCTGAGAGTCGATAATTTGAATGTTTACTTTTTCGAGATCTTGCTCAAGGTTATATGTTTGTTCGCCTGAGTCTATGCCTTCAAAGTGGCTACCGGGTACTATTGTACACCCTGATATTGCAAGCATTACGAGAGAAGTTGCGAGTGATTTACAGCTTAACGCCATTGTAGAATCCCAAAATTATTTTAAATATTGCGCTTGCTCACCAACCTTGGTGAGTACTTATTTTTTTAGCGGTGTAATTAAAGCATGAGGTATGTTTACGCGCAAGCGCGAATCGATTTGTTGAAGCTATCAGCTTTTCTATTAAACGCTTATTCGCTTTATACCTTCAATTAGCTTTACTTGGTTAAAGTTTATGAGTAATCCTGTTTTTATACCGCTTAATTTTAAGTATGTTATTAGCTGTGCTGTATGAATTGGCAATAGTTTATCAACTGTTTTTATTTCTATTATTAATTGCTTTGGGATTAATATATCGAGCCTATACCCTGCATCTATGGTTGTGTTTTTATATTTGATTGGTAATTTTATTTGGCTTTTTGTTGATAAACCTGCTTGCTGCAGTTCATATATTAGGCAGCTCTCGTAGCTTGATTCTAATAAACCTGGCCCTAGGTTTTTATGTACTTCAATGGCGCAACCAATTACTTTTTGAGTTAGTAAGTCTTCCATGGCGATCCTTTGCAAATTTGTCATCTTGGAATATAGACTAATTATTTAAGTTGCACATATTTTGTTCGCCACTTTTGCATTTGCTTGCTAGCTTATTTAAGTTACACATTAATTACCACCGAGAGCACAGAGGCGCTGCGCGCTACACTAAGAAGATATTAGCTTTACTAGCTCTTCTCCTTCACTTCTCCTTGTCTTCTCTATGGTGATAATAATGTTTTATTTTTATCAATTAGGTAAAAATTCAACCGCAAAACAATTTGACCACCGAGAGCACAGAGGCTCTGCGCGCTACACTGAGAAGATATTAGCTTTACTAGCTCTTCTCCTTCACTTCTCCTTGTCTTCTCTGTGGTGATAATAATGTTTTATTTTTTATCAATTAGGTAAAAATTCAACCGCAAAACAATCTGACCACCGAGAGCACAGAGGCGCTGCGCGCTACACTAAGAAGATATTAGCTTTACTAGTTCTTCTCCTTCACTTCTCCTTGGCTTCTCTGTGGTGATAATAATGTTTTCTTTATTTATCAATTAGGTAAAAATTCAACCGCAAAACAATTTGACCACCGAGAGCACAGAGGCGCTGCGCGCTACACTGAGAAGTTATTAGCTTTACTAGTTCTTCTCCTTCACTTCTCCTTGTC
>NZ_JAQREK010000038.1:0-3213 GCF_028599265.1 Pseudoalteromonas sp. Angola-4
CAGTGAGTGTGCCGTCGTTTAGTGCGCTTGCATCAATCGGATCAGTAACATACTCGCCATTTTGAACGGTTGCTTGAACTTCAATTGGCGCGTTTATACCATCGCTCAAAGTGATGGTAACAGTTTGGCCGTCTTCAACATCAGTCACTGTACCACGTATAACCATGGCGGCGCTTTCGCCGTTGCCATTAATCACGCCGTCGGCTGTTTTATCAATGCTGGTTGTAATAACTGCGGTGTTATCAAGCTCGACTGCATCTTGTGCTGAAATTGGATTGCCAGCCACATCAGACACGCTAGCTGTGGCGGTGAGTGTCCCGTCGTTTAATGCGCTTGCATCAATCGGATCGGTGACGTATTCGCCGTTTTGCACAAGCGCCGTGGTTTCAACTTGGTTTGTGCCATCACTGATGATCACCGTCACAGTTTGACCGTCTTCCACATCGCTAACCGTACCACGCACAACCATGGCGGCGCTTTCGCCGTTGCCGTTAATCACGCCGTCGGCGGTTTTATCAATGCTGGTTGTGATCGCTGCGGTGTTATCAAGTTCGACGCTATCTTGCGCGTTTACAGGGTTACCCGCTAAATCTGACACGCTTGTTGTAGCGGTGAGTGTGCCGTCGTTTAATGCGCTGGCATCAATCGGATCAGTAACGTATTCGCCGTTTTGCACAAGCGCCGTGGTTTCAACTTGGTTTGTGCCATCACTGAGGATCACCGTCACAGTTTGGCCGTCTTCCACATCAGTCACAGTACCACGCACGACCATGGCGGCGCTTTCGCCGTTGCCATTAATCACGCCGTCGGCGGTTTTATCAATGCTGGTTGTGATCGCTGCGGTGTTGTCAAGTTCAACTGTATCCTCAGCTGTAACAGGGTTACCTGCCACATCGGATACGCTGGCTGTAGCAGTGAGTGTGCCGTCGTTTAGTGCGCTTGCATCAATCGGATCAGTAACATACTCGCCATTTTGAACGGTTGCTTGAACTTCAATTGGCGCGTTTATACCATCGCTCAAAGTGATGGTAACAGTTTGGCCGTCTTCAACGTCAGTCACTGTGCCGCGTATAACCATGGCGGCGCTTTCGCCATTACCATTAATCACGCCGTCGGTTGTTTTATCAATACTAGTTGTAATAACTGCAGTGTTATCAAGTTCGACTGAATCTTGTGCTGAAATCGGGTTACCCGCTAAATCTGACACGCTTGCTATGGCGGTGAGCGTGCCGTCGTTTAGTGCGCTTGCGTCAATCGGATCGGTAACGTATTCGCCGTTTTGCACAAGCGCCGTGGTTTCAACTTGGTTTGTACCATCACTGATAATAACAGTAACAGTTTGACCGTCTTCCACATCGCTCACCGTGCCACGCACGACCATGGCGGCGCTTTCACCGTTACCATTAATCACGCCGTCGGCGGTTTTATCAATGCTGGTTGTGAGCGCTGCGGTGTTATCAAGTTCGACGCTATCTTGCGCGTTTACAGGGTTACCTGCCACATCGGATACGCTGGCGGTAGCGGTGAGTGTGCCGTCGTTTAATGCGCTTGCATCAATCGGATCGGTGACGTATTCGCCGTTTTGTACAAGTGCCGTGGTTTCAACTTGGTTTGTGCCATCACTGATGATCACCGTCACAGTTTGGCCGTCTTCCACATCAGTCACAGTACCACGCACGACCATGGCGGCGCTTTCGCCGTTGCCATTAATCACGCCGTCGGCGGTTTTATCAATGCTGGTTGTGATCGCTGCGGTGTTATCAAGTTCAACTGTATCCTCAGCTGTAACAGGGTTACCTGCCACATCGGATACGGTGGCTGTAGCAGTGAGTGTGCCGTCGTTTAGTGCGCTTGCATCAATCAGATCAGTAACATACTCGCCACTTTGAACGGTTGCTTGAACTTCAATTGGCGCGTTTATACCATCGCTCAAAGTGATGGTAACAGTTTGGCCGTCTTCAACATCAGTCACTGTGCCACGTATAACCATGGCGGCGCTTTCGCCGTTGCCGTTAATCACGCCGTCGGCGGTTTTATCAATGCTGGTTGTAATAACTGCGGTGTTATCAAGCTCGACTGAATCTTGTGCTGAAATCGGGTTGCCTGCCACATCGGATACGCTGGCTGTGGCAGTGAGTGTGCCATCGTTTAGTGCGCTTGCATCAATCGGATCGGTAACATATTCGCCGTTTTGCACAAGCGCCGTGGTTTCAACTTGGTTTGTCCCATCACTGATGATCACCGTCACGGTTTGACCGTCTTCCACATCGCTCACCGTGCCACGTATAACCATGGCGGCGCTTTCACCGTTACCATTAATCACGCCGTCGGCTGTTTTATCAATACTAGTTGTAATAACTGCGGTGTTATCAAGTTCGACTGAATCTTGTGCTGAAATCGGGTTACCCGCTAAATCTGACACGCTTGCTGTAGCGGTGAGCGTGCCGTCATTTAATGCGCTTGCGTCAATCGGGTCGGTAACGTATTCGCCGTTTTGTACAAGTGCCGTGGTTTCAACTTGGTTTGTGCCATCACTGATGATCACCGTCACAGTTTGGCCGTCTTCCACATCAGTCACAGTACCACGCACGACCATGGCTGCACTTTCACCGTTGCCATTAATCACGCCGTCGGCGGTTTTATCAATGCTGGTTGTAATAACTGCGGTGTTATCAAGCTCGACTGCATCTTGTGCTGAAATTGGGTTGCCTGCCACATCAGACACGCTAGCCGTGGCGGTGAGCGTACCATCGTTTAGTGCGCTTGCATCAATTGGATCGGTGACGTATTCGCCGTTTTGTACAAGTGCCGTGGTTTCAACTTGGTTTGTACCATCACTGATAATAACAGTAACAGTTTGGCCGTCTTCAACGTCAGTCACTGTGCCGCGTATAACCATGGCGGCGCTTTCGCCATTACCATTAATCACGCCGTCGGTTGTTTTATCAATACTAGTTGTAATAACTGCAGTGTTATCAAGTTCGACTGAATCTTGTGCTGAAATCGGGTTACCCGCTAAATCTGACACGCTTGCTATGGCGGTGAGCGTGCCGTCGTTTAGTGCGCTTGCGTCAATCGGATCGGTAACGTATTCGCCGTTTTGCACAAGCGCCGTGGTTTCAACTTGGTTTGTGCCATCACTGATGATCACCGTCACGGTTTGACCGTCTTCCACATCGCTTACCGTGCCACGCACGACCATGGCGGCGCTTT
>NZ_JAQREK010000039.1:0-2953 GCF_028599265.1 Pseudoalteromonas sp. Angola-4
CTGTATGTGCGAATATGAGAAAGCTCATCCATATATGTTTTGGTGTAATAAAAAACCAAGAAGCGTTTAAGCTCCAAGTAAGTTAAGTACGACCTTGAAGCTTAAAATGAGAGATGGTATCTACAACCAATAGCATTGGTATTTATCTGTAGCTGAATTTATTACATTGGCTATGCGTTGAGTTTCGCCTATCCCAAACCAACTTACAGTTGTTGCCCGTCCACAGGTTTTTGAATAATACCCGCATTACGACTCCATTTTTTAGCCGCTCGCTAACTTGCGATTTTATTAATAGAAAAAAACTCTGCAGTGCAAATAAAACAGCAAGCGCTTGTACTCAATACTGCTGAAAAATAAGAAGAACAAGGTCGCACTGAGCTCCTTGTATGTTGCAGTGTTGAATTGCATAACAAACAACAAAAGCAAATTTCAGTCGATTCAACGTTAATAGGTTGCTCTTGATTAGTAATCATAGGATGGTAAATTACATATAAAACAATAGCCTTATCTTAGGAATATTATGATCAAAGTATTATTAGCGACCAGCTTAATCGCCTCTTCATTCGCTGCTTTAAGTAATCCTTTAACTGTTGAAGAACAGCGTATCAACAAAGCCCAATCAGCAATGCCAAATGTTTTAAAAGCATTTACCCCACAAGTATCTAGTTTTGAGCAACAATTTAAAGAGTTAAGCGACTTTAAAAGTGCAAAACATTAGTACAAAGCTTTAGCTTTGAACTGTGGGAAAGTGCCAAGCAACGCATAATAAAAACCAATAATTACGACGACAGAGAGCTTTACTGGGCGCGCCTGCTTTCAAGCAAAGTAATACGTACAACATCACCTAAGTTTTCAATTACGCAGGCTCAGTTAAATACCTTACTAACCCTACTTGAGGAAGGCAGCAGAGGACGTACTGACCTTGCTTTTTCATCAGGCAGCACTAAAAAAATATTACTAACGGGCTTTGACCCTTTTTTACTTGATAAAAACATAAACCAAAGTAACCCCTCAGGTGTTGCTGCGTTATTACTCGACGGCCAAGTTATTAATTACAAAGGCGTGAGCGCAGAAATTAACACCGTTATGGTGCCGGTGCGCTACGAAGACTTTGATCAAGGCATAATAGAGTCACTACTTGCCCCCTACTACGCACTTAATAATGTAGACATGATAGTCACCGTAAGTATGGGCAGGACAGAATTTGATTTAGAGCACTTTCCGGGTAAACGTCGCAGTGTAACCGCCCCAGACAATGCCAATATTGTGTATGGCGGCACGCAAACAAGCCCAGTAATACCAAAACTTAATGGCCGACCACTCCCGGGCAACGAATTTGTAAAATTTAGCTTGCCTGTAACTTACATGCAACAAGCCAAAGGCCCTTATAAAGTTATCGACAATCATGAAGTCACCACGCTTGAAAAAACCTATAAAGCCGGTTCGTATGGCGAGCTTAAAAATAGTATTGCGGTAAATGGCGGCGGCGGTGGTTACTTGTCTAACGAAATATCGTACCGAAGCATTCGCCTGCGCGATGCGCTTAATTCAAGTATACCTACAGGGCATATTCACACCCCACGTATACAACAATTCGAACCTGAAACAGAAGCTAAAATAGTAAAACAAATAAAAGCAATGCTAGAGCAAAGCTTAGTCGCGCTATAGTTTAGAGCTACCACTTTAAGGGCGTAAAAAAGGGCAATGTTATTGCCCTTTTTTCTATTTACAGTCTTCTCAGTTTTTATTTAAACCATTAAATGAGCTGTATGGCTTGCTAATTCAATTGAGAATTTAGCCAGCTGAGAAAGTTTAATTAGCATTTTTTTCAAAATAGCACGAATCCCACAGTAACTAAAATCTATAAGCTTACTTGCTGGTAAGCCACAAAAAACATACATATGGCCTACTATACCTTTTACTTCTGCAGCATAAGCTCGTGAGGTTTCTACTTCATTCGCTAAATAAGACGCAATGGCATCATAAACAGTTAATAAACCTGTAACACTAACTTGTAGTGCACTAATCGCACCTATTTTATTTAAAAAATCAAGAAGTGCTGCACCTATTTTCCTGGCCCAAAGAGCATTGAAACTAGCTTGATGACGTTTTTCAAATTCAAGACGAGTGGCTTCTTGGTAGCGTAGTTCAAATCCCTTTTGTATATCTTCATAAGTTTTATATTTTGATGCCGTATTCAAATACCCTGGTATTGGGTTAGACATACTATGCGCCCCTGGAGATATTGAAGGGGATGAATTTAAAATATATTCATAAGTAGTGTGTACGAAAGGCCACACAGGCACCATTGGTACAGGATCACCAGCATGTACACAGCGGTAAACCCCCTGTAAAGCATTTTGTGTATGGTTCGCAAAATTCGATAGCCCAACTCGCGGAGCACCAAAAGTATAGAGTTTAACAGGTACTTTGAAGCGTTGTTTCAACCAGTTTGCAGCTAAATTAGCTAATGCGCCACCTAAACTGTGACCAACAACGTGAACAGGAGCTGTAGGATTATTCGAAAAATACTGTTCTAACTGTGATTTGAGCGAGTTAAATGTTTGATTGAATCCTGCATGTACACTTTGGTTATTGGGGCCAGTGGAAACACCACAATGTAGATCAGTAATACAATCGCGCATTTTTGCTGTTCCTCTAAGCGCTAGTACATAATGACCCTTAAACGCGTTAGTTTTTCCCTTAGCAATACAACCAAAAGGTGTACGATGACGGAAAACTCTTTCTAGGATAGATCCACTTATGCCCTTTACTGAATCACTATCAAAATCAAAGTGTCTAGACAAAGCTCCATAATAAGCAGAGGAGAGCGTTCAGAATTCTGTGTCAGCCTAAGTTGCTAAATATCTAGCACACCATCTAACCTACCTTCGAAGTGGATGGCCAATTGCGACAATGTCAGATTCCAATTATGGATTGGCATTGTCCATTT